>DTZC01000111.1 GCA_012961565.1 Dehalococcoidia bacterium | reverse complement strand
CATAAACAGTCCGTACAAAATCGAGGCAACAGCAACAGCAGCAGCTATGCCCACTACTCCCAGACCGGAGCCAAGTGGAATGAAGTCCTCGAGGACTCCATCACCCTGAGCCGCTATTACCACCAGCCCGACCGAAAAAAGACTGCCGCCCGCTATCACCACCCAACCGATAATCCTGTAGACGCTTGATACTATCCTGAGGAGACCATATTTTCGGGGTGGGGGAGCCTCCGCTGGGACTGCAGCAGCCGGCGGTCTTGCCCACGCTTGCTGTTGCCCGGCATCTGACACTCTTGCCCCGCACGTAGTACAAAAGCGCTGCCCCACACTCTGTGAGCCACAATAGGGGCAAGTCATCGGCTGGCTCATCGCTTACATGCTCCTTCTGCCTGTGGATTAATCAAATTTGGGGCAATTGAAAGCCCAGAGCCAGCATTACAACCAGCACTATCAGGTAGAGAGCGCCGCCGACCAGCAATCCCAGCAACAACATCCGCCACCACAGACCCCACGCCAGACCCCAGGTTGGCTTGACTTCAATCGGCTGGCGTGGAGCTGCAGTGCCGACTATTCTCGCTGTTGGTTGCTGAGCAGCGTCACTAGCTATCTGGCGAGCTTGCACCGCTAATTTGCTGCCGCAGGTGCCGCAGAACTGCTGCCCGGCGAGATTTTGGGCACCACAGCTAGGACAACTGACTTGCGCTGGCTCTGCTTCGGCTGCCAACTTGCTGCCGCAGGCGCCACAAAATTGCTGTCCAGCGCGGTTCTCCGAGCCACAATTTCGACATTTCACCGTCTGCTCCATACCCACCTCCTGACCTGTTTGGCTGCATTATATAACTTGCCTGTGTCAGATACAACACCCAGAAACAGAAAAGCTTATGCCAAAGCGGGGGCGTATGCTATAATTCCAGCGATGAAGGTCTCTGAACTGGGAGAGTTTGGTCTGCTCGAGCTTCTCGGTGAGATCGTTGGCAAGTCCAGAAACGCTGGCTTTGCTTCGTGGCAAAACCTGCTCATAGGCATTGGCGATGACGCCGCTGTTTGGCGTGATGACAGTCCCATCCACCTAGCTACCACAGACAGCCTGGTGGAGGGGACACATTTTGAGCTGAATACTATTGGCTGGGAAGAACTGGGCTGGAAAGCTATCGCTGTGAATCTAAGTGATATCGCAGCCATGGGTGGCACTCCCAGGTATGCCCTGATATCATTAGCCCTGCCCGGCAGCCTGGAAACAGACAGCATTTACCAGCTCTATCAGGGCATGGTGCAGATAGCTGACCATTTCCAGGTAGCCATAGTCGGTGGTAACATCACCTCTGCCAGTAAAGTAGTCATCAACATCTCCATCTGGGGTAGTCTGGAGTCCCCGTTCTTACTGACCCGCACCGCAGCTGCACCGGGCGACCAGGTAGCGGTCACTGGTTACCTGGGAGCCTCAGCCGCCGCTCTTAAAATGCTTAAACAAAAGCTTAACTTCAGCACAGAAACGAACCAGTCTCTGCGAAAGGCGCACTTTAAGCCAATGCCCAGGGTGAATGAAGGGCAAATACTGTTGCAGCAGGGTGTCAAAACCGCTATAGATATAAGCGATGGACTGCTCGCTGACCTGGCACATGTCTGCCGCGCAAGCAAGGTCAGCGCCACCATCAATAAAGATGCAGTCCCGGTCCATCCCGCCGTCCAAGCCAGCTTCGAGTCGGACTACTACTATCTAGCTCTCAGTGGTGGTGAGGATTACGAACTGCTATTCACCGCACCAGGTCACACCGTTGACCAGGTGAAACGGGCAATTTCCTGTCCTGTGACCGTAATCGGTGAGATAACCGCGGGAACGCCGGGAGAAGTCTCTGTTATCGATTCCACAGGCAAAAGTATCCCTTGGCAGCAGATAGGCTGGGAGCATTTCAAATCTCAGCTATGAACAGGATATTTGATAACACGGCAACAAGGGCAGCAGGGTGGTGGAGATTGCAGCATTTGAGTAACAATGAGGCAGCCACAACTGTCCTGCACCTGATAGTGTAGACGCTGAGATGAGAGTCGTGCAGTTAAATTCCCGTAGTCCTGAGCAGACCCAGCTCCTGGGGAAGCACCTGGGCGAACTGGCACAGGTGGGGGATATCTTCCTGCTGATTGGTCACCTGGGTAGTGGCAAGACCTGTCTCACACAGGGTATTGCCTGGGGGCTGGGTATCGAGGAATATGCCTTCAGCCCCTCCTTCGTCATAGTCAGGGAGCACTACGGCAGGCTTCCTCTGTACCACATAGACTTCTACAGGCTCGACCGCATTGAGGAAATCATGGATTTGGGGCTTGATGAATATCTCTATGGTGATGGCGTATGTGTCATCGAATGGGCAGACAAAGGCATAGCCTTGCTGCCCAGGGAGAATTTGACCATCAGGCTCAGCTACATATCAGATACAGAACGCTCTATCCGACTCCAGCCCAGAGGTAAGCGCTACTCTGAGCTGCTGAAAGCTCTTAGTTTGAGCCTAGGAGCAGAAAAAATATGAGCCCGACTGGAAATCACTCCGCTTCATCCTCGTCCCGGTACTATCAGGCCTTGGGCCGCCGCCCGGCTGGCGATGTGAGCGATGATAGCTGCTCAATAGAGCTATCTATTGATACCTCCACCGATTTCAGCAGCATCGCTCTATCTCAGCAGGGACGGACATTAGCTGAGCTGACCTGGTACTCCAGACAGAGCCACACTGTGGAACTAGTGCCCAATATAAAAGAGCTGCTGAATCGCAGCCGGCTGAGCCCCCGGTCACTCAGCGTCATCTTCGTAGCGAAAGGACCGGGCAGCTTCAACGGGCTTAGGGTCGGTATGAGCATCGCCAAAGGTCTAGCCTTCGCCCTGAATATCCCGCTGGTAGGAGTGAGCACCCTGGAAATTGAAGCCTATCCTTTTGCCTTTACCGGGCTGCCCGTATGTCCCATCCATAATGCCGGCCGTGGTGAGATCGCCACCGCCGTTTACCGACAGAATGGTGGCTGGCAGTGCCTCATCGAGGAACACATTACCACTGTTGATGCCCTGTGCCAGCGGACCAGAGATAGGACGCTGTTCTGCGGTGAAATCCCGGCGCCTGTAATCGAGCAGCTACAGCAGAGGCTGGGCGAATTCGCTATGATACCCGGCGCTGAAGCCAGATTGCGGCACGCCAGCTATCTGGCAGCGCTTGGCTGGCAGCGGCTCAGCCAGGGGAAGCAGGACAACCCGGCAGCCCTCCAGCCCTTATACCTGCGCCCACCACCTATTACCCAGCGCAAAAAATAGTAAACGGGAACAACTGTTATGAGCGAAAGGAGCCGCAAAATGGAGAGGAGTCTGGTGCTTATCAAGCCTGACGCTATGCAGCGGAGACTGGCGGGGACTATCATCTCACGTTTGGAAAGACGGGGGTTAAGACTGGTGGCTTTAAAGATGCTGCACATGGACAAGAGTCTGGCACAACGCCATTATGCTGTCCACAAGGGCAAACCTTTCTTCGATGACCTGGTGGAATTCATCACCTCCGCCCCTATAATAGCTGCTGTCTTTGAGGGAGAAAACGCCATCGAGGCTATACGCCAGACGATGGGGGCAACCGACCCGCTCAAAGCCACCCCAGGCAGCCTCCGCGGCGATTTCGGGCTTGATATCCAGTGTAATCTCGTCCATGGCTCCGACTCGGCAGAAAGCGCCGAAAAGGAAATCAGCCTCTTCTTTTCACCACAGGAACTCCTGGGCTAGCCACCCCAACCACCAGACCTGAAACCACCCGGCTTTAACCCCGCTATTTGCCACGCATGCAACCTCGAGGCTGAGTCCTGTGGACTAGAAATCGCACAGGTAGCCCCGAACCTCACAGCCTGACCCTAAAGGGTCAGGCTGCATGGAAAAAGTAATCGAAGGGTGGGGGCTGCACCGGCGAACATAATTCAAGGGTCACACTCCATACCCACATTGCTAGCACACAACCCTCAATGGCAAACTGAAAACAACAGGCCAATGGAGCTCGGAGAAAGCACCGGTATCCGGAGGGACAAGACAGAGAAGGTCAAAGGTGCAAGGAGAAGGGCAGCGATACAGCCCTGAAGTTTGCTATAAAGACCTCTATTGAATTCTGACCACGGGCATAGCCTGGCACCAGAGGTCGTCTAAGCTGTAATAGTCCCGCTGTGTCGGGGAGAAGATATGGACGATTACGTCACCGAGGTCGAGAAGAATCCATCCAGAATCAGCAGTGCCCTCGATATGATGCGGCGTGATACCGTCACGCCGCAATGCCTCATAGATCTCCTGCCAGATAGCTTCAATCTGGCGGCTGCTTTCCCCGCTGCAGATAACGAAGTAGTCTGCGAAGGAGCAGACCTGCCTGGTATCAAGTATTACGATATCCTCAGCCTGCTTGTCTGAGGCAATCTCTACCGCCCGCCGGGCTACATCAATCGCTTCCAGAACTCGCCCCTCCAAACCGATATTTGCTGCAAACCAATTGATAATTTATTATACCACATCACCAGCAGCGTCCAATATGCTGTGCTTTCACTGTGTAGGGCATGGTGCTAGGCTTCAGGATAGCTTGGGCGAGGCCAGGATGGTAACCTTATCTGGTTATATCCTGCGCCCTCCGACTGTAGCTCTGCAATCACCCCATTACATTATATGTAGTCCTGACCCTTCAGGGTCAGGACCCCGGCGCTAGGGCCTTGGAGCGACCGCACTATCAAAAAAACTGGGGGCACCATTGGTGCCCCCAATCGCCTTCATCATAATGATGTAGCTTCAAGCACTGCGGCGGCTTGCCAGCAATGCCACCACCGTAACCAGAAGCAGGATAGCAGCAGCTATAATAGCAATCAGCCCGCCACTCGCCGCTGCACCTGTGCCGCTGCCAAGAACGGTAAAACTGCTCTGCTGACCATCAATAACCACCCGGTAGGTCCCGGGGTCAGACCTGGTGACGATGAACTTCACCGGCTGTGTCCCCTGTGGACCAACGCTCACCATCCTGGTCTCTTCCACCTGTCCGTTTATCTTCAGGGCCACCCTGTAGTTCCCAGCCTCATCACCGGTATTGACCACGTTGGTAATGATGGTCACCGGCTCTCCGGCATAGGTCTGCTGCGGATTCACGCTCAGGTACTGCACCGACATCTGCGGCGGGTTCAGGCGGCGCACCGGTGGCAGAGATGGCGAGGCTCGTGGACCTGGTGCTGGCACCGCTGGTGCTGGCACACAGGGACCGCCGGGGTCAACGATGGTGCCATTAGCCAGTCCATCGGCATCACCCAAGCCCGCCGTCACACAGCCTCAGCGTGAGCACATTGTCACCGTCATTATCGCCCAGAAGCGAGGTGCAGTCTATCCAGGTACCGTCCTGGCATTTCCAGTATTGAGTACCCACCGGCATCGGCGAAGGGAAGGTCATGGTTATGGTGACACATGAGCCGGGAGTAAGTCCAATAATGTCGAACGAGAACAGCCCGTGGGGAAACCTGACGCCCCGTGGCTTGCCGGCAACAGGCAAGTCGCGCTCATCAACCGCCTTCAGTCCAGTTATCCCGCCAGCGTCGCTATCAAAGGTCACCGTGCCGCTGCCGGTAGCTGTGGCGTGCCTTCTGAACGTATCAGCCATGGGTCATAGTCCACATTAGCACTGACAGCATCACCGGAGCCAGGACCAACTCCGCCCGGTCCATCATTAGCCCCCCACCAGTTGTTTTCCGCATCCAGTGGACCACCAGTAGCCCCGGGATCCACCATGATGCCATACTGACCACCGGTGACGATATCGTTGTAGTAAATCTTTCCTCCTGGTACTGCCCATGGACCTCCATAAGGGTTCCCCGGACCGCCTCCGAACACGAAGATACCCTGAGCAGTGTTTATCAATTGATTTCTGTACACATCTAGT
>DTZC01000110.1 GCA_012961565.1 Dehalococcoidia bacterium | reverse complement strand
GATTAGTCCATTAACTATCTTCATAATGACACTATTATAGTGTCTCGGATCTATCTGAACGAGCGCAACTTTAGTCATAGACTCACCTCCTTATGGTTTTGGTTTGCTAGACCAAAAGTCTACCACAAGGTAGGGTGAGCCCTCTTGTTTACCTTTTTAAAAAGCATGAATAAACTGAACGCTACTAAGCTGTGCTCTGCCTTTGGCTATGCTATTATAGAACACAAGATTGCAGAGTATGCCCAAAGACGGGGAGGAAAGTGGCAACAGAAAGGGTCTTCCGACCTATCGATTACGTGAAGATAAGCATCTTCGGAGCTGCAATAGCAGTCCTTTGGCCCAGCCTGCACACCCTCATAATCCCGCTCCGCCTTTTGGAATTCGCCTCTGAAGCTCAAAAGAACACCTATCTTGGTCTGGTAACCTTCACCGGCTCGATAATAGCCGTGCTTATTCAACCGCTTGCCGCTACGCTCAGCGACCGATTTACCTCCCGCCTCGGTCGGCGCCGTCCCTTTATTCTTGTGGGAACCCTGCTAGCATTGCTCTTCCTCCCCGGCATAGGCTTTTCTTACAGCTTTGTTTTTTTGTTCTCGAGCTACTGCCTTTTGCAGGTCGCTACAAACATCGCACAAGGTCCGTTTCAAGCGTTCATTCCTGACCTGGTACCAGAAAAGCGGAAAGGGGTGGCATCTGGCATCAAAAGCTTGGCCGAAATATTAGGTGCTGTAGCTTTCCTGCGCTTGGTAGCATTTTTCATGGATAACTACTCTACTGAAGGTGATGAAATGTGGCTATGGATGGCTTTAGGCTTTCCTGGGCTGATCCTGCTAGTAGCTATGGTCGCCACAATGCTGACAGTAAAAGAACGACCACTATCTCCTGGGGTACAACCATCTACAAGGAAAGCCATGCTTGGTGCCTATAAAATTGATGCCAGGGGGCATCCTGGCTTTGTCTGGTTTCTCATATCCCGACTGTTCATATTGATGGCTATGGTGGTGCTTCAAACCTTTGCCCTTTACTTCATAAGGGACGTAATTCATCACCCCAACCCAGCAGGGGTAACCGCCGACCTGATGATTACCGTGGGCATTTTTTTGCTGCTTGCAGTTTATCCTGCAGGACAACTCTCCGATAAATTAGGACGCAAACCCATTATCCTCTTCTCAGGGCTTATCGGTATCGCCGGCATTGCCGTGCTATTCCTGGCACGCACCTACAGCGGCATACTAGTCTGCGGTAGTCTTCTCGGTCTTTCTTCTGGTGCCTTTCTCAGCAGCAACTGGGCACTAGCTACGGACCTCGTGCCTCCAGGTGAGGAAGCCCGGTACTTAGCACTGACCAATATAGCCACTGCTGGAGCTGGGGCACTGGCTAGACTGACCGGTCCAGCAATTGATTTCTTCAATGCCCAACAATTAGGCCTCGGCTACTCTGTCATGCTTCTAATCTGCATCTTCTACTTCCTCCTTGGTTCACTTCTGGTCCTACCTGTTAGGAAAAAGGTAGGAAGGTGACTACCTCTATGGAACCGACCGATAACAAAACAGAAAAGCACTTCTGGACAAGGGAGCGGTATCTTCAGGTCATAGTTTTGCTCTTCGTACTCGCCCTTTCCGCCTTTATTTTTCTCAACCGAGATAAGGTGGCAGAGCTACAGATCTACGGCTATCTTGGCATCTTCATTGTCTCCATCATATCCTGTAGCAGTATTGTTGTGCCCGTGCCCGGCTGGATATTGGTTGCCACCATGGGTGCCATTCTGAACCCTGTTGCTGTGGGAATTGTATCTGGGCTGGGAGGAACAATCGGAGAGATGACTGGCTATCTTCTGGGATATGGTGGACGGATAGCTGTAGAAAACATTGATATCTACAATCGAATGGTGCAGTGGATGAGAAGATGGGGAAGCATCACCGTTTTTATCCTTGCCCTGATACCGAACCCGCTTTTTGACCTAGCCGGTGCCGCCGCTGGTCTGCTACGCTTTCCCCTGTGGAAATTCATCCTTCTCGGCGCCGCTGGCAGAATACCAAAACACGTACTTTTTGCCTACCTCGGCATCTGGAGCATGTACTTTCTGCCACTGTAGAAGAGAACAATGCATCGTGTATTCGACAACTCGCCAAGTCTGAACCAACTTAAGGTAGAGAAGCTGCTGTTCCCTAGCCCAGCAACCTTTTGTAACAATCGCCTGACATTTTCCATCTTGAGGTTATTTCTCACAGCGTGGTACGGTACCGAAAGGCCATTAGTCATGTACCATACTCGAACAAATCGCATGGAGAATGGAACCCTACATAGTTGCATAGACAACCAGAAGCAATAAGGCGACTGCATATAGCAGGTTAAGCCACACCCTGTTGAGCGATGCCCAGACTTTCACTAAGCCAACGAGTGGGAGACCAAGCAGTACCAGAGGATTTCCCTTCAAAGCTCTTTTTGAATACTGCCACAGGCTATCAGCATCGCTGCTGCTAGGAAAAGAATGCATGGCTATGGAGACACCCAACCAGCAGAAGACAACAGCGGCAATTCCAGGAGGCAGGGCTACAGCAATATGGAATAATATTGCGGCGATAACTGTGTTTATTACCAAGGGGGCGACATCAATGAGAAAGGCTTTACCGAAACTGTCTACCGGTCCGTGGATAACATATCCTGCAGGGTTACCAAATCGGAAATAGCATGTTTTGTAGACTGGCACCTTTGTGCGGCGGCACAAGAACTGGTGAGCCCATTCATGGGCTACAATACCCGGAAAGGTGACAAGGTTAATCAACCATCCACAATGCGGAGTTCCTTTTATTCCCATTCGATGGTGGAGGGTGGCTTGCTAGTAATGTCATAGACTACCCTGTTAACCCCGGGCACTTCGTTGACAATACGATTAGAGATGCGGGCTAGGAGGTCGTAAGGCAACCGGGCCCAATCAGCAGTCATAGCATTCTGACTGGTCACAGCACGCACCGCAATCAAATAGCCATAAGTACGGTAGTCTCCCATAACGCCGACACTCCTCAGGTCAGTAAGAATAGCAAAGCTCTGCCACAACTGGCGGTAGAGGTTTGCCTTTTTGATTTCATTCATCACTATCCAGTCGGCAGCCCTGAGTACTTCAAGTCGTTCTTGAGTTACCTCTCCTATAATCCGGATAGCAAGCCCCGGTCCAGGAAAAGGCTGACGCCATACCATATCTTCAGGTAGCCCCAAGGCTAAACCCACTTCTCGCACCTCATCCTTAAAAAGATAACGGAGAGGCTCAATCAGAGTCAGTGACATTTTGGTAGGTAGACCACCAACATTGTGATGGGTCTTTATCTTGGCAGCGGCTTTGGTTTCTTTAGCAGTGCTTTCGATAACATCTGGATAGAGAGTACCCTGAGCCAGGAAATCAACCTTGCCTAATCTGGCTGCTTTGTATTCAAACACCTTGATAAATTCCTCACCGATGCGGCGACGTTTCACCTCGGGGTCAGTGATTCCTTTTAGCCGCTTCAGGAATCTCTCGGAGGCATCCACGTAGACGACGTTCATCTTCAAGTTATTGCGAAAGGTGTTAAGAGCTCTCTCTGGTTCTTCACGACGCAGTAATCCATTATTGACAAATATACAGGTCAACTGGTTGCCAATGGCTTGGTGAACAAGTGTGGCTGCAACAGCAGAGTCTACACCGCCGGACAATGCGCAGATGACCCTGCCATCTCCAACTTGTTCCTTGATTGTACGTATGCTTTCGTTGATAAAATTTCGCGGTGTCCAAGTTCCCTGACAGCCACATATTCGATAAAGAAAATTCTCGATTATGGTCTTTCCCTGAGGCGTATGCGCCACTTCCGGGTGAAATTGAAGGCCGAAGATATTTCCATCACTTCCTATAACTGCGGCCGGAGAATTCTCGGTGTAGGCCAAGGCTTTAAATCCAGGAGGTAGTTCTACCACCTGATCTCCATGACTCATCCATACCAATAATGAGCTCGGCAAGCCTGCGAAGAGTGGCGATTCTTTATCAATTGTCTGTAGAACAGTCTGTCCATACTCGTGTTTAGTTGCTGGCGCTATCTGACCACCGAGCTGATAGACAACAGCCTGCATTCCATAGCAGATACCGAGGATGGGTAAACGGCTAGCATAAAGCTGGGCTGGGGCTAAAGGTGCTCCCGCTTGGTAAACGCTAGCTGGTCCACCTGATAAGATAAACCCCTTAGGTCGAAGGGAAGCTATTCTTTCCCAGGATTCATCATACGGGAACAACTCGCAGTAGACATGACATTCCCGAACTCGCCGCGCAATCAGGTGACTGTATTGCGAGCCAAAATCAATTATAGCTATTGCCTCCCGGACCTCGGGCGATATTGTCTCTACCTCAGAGGTAAGTTGCTCACCATGAAGCTCCCGAGCAATTTCTAAATACGTTGAGACCTCAACATCATCGCTAGCAGCTATGCGGTGACTGGTTTCCTTTTCTTCCATGGTCTCCACCCTAACTAAAGTATATCATAGGCTGGCACAGCAGACTATGGTGTCAATGACCGTCTAACCGGAGGTATTTGAAAGTCAAATTTTCCTACCGCAGCGCTAGCTCCCGACAAAATGCCTTCATATGCACGAGGCGAAAAGCCCTGTGCTCACGTTGCTAAAATGATAAGGTTAGCCATTTTGGCTATGAAAGTTATAAAATATGAGTCAGGATGGTTGACATGCGCCGAGACAGGGTTTTGAAGGCACCACTTGGCTAAGAGCTGGTCACAGAGCAACCCTTGCTGCTCTTTAGCCAAGCAGAGTCGGTCTAGGAATACACGCACTGTCAGGAATATTTGTTGGAATATCCTAACGTGGAGCCAGTGATTGGGCACCTCCTGTCGAACACTTTAGTCAGAAATAATGTACCAAAGCAGAATATGGCAGAAAAATGGACCGATTATCCAAGCAGTTAGCTTTACAGGTAAGAAAATCTGTGGAAGTCCTTAACCGCGGTGGTATTATTGCCTATCCCACCGATACAGTTTATGGGCTGGGCTGCAACGCTTTCGATACCACGGCAGTCGAGAAGATTTACCGGGTAAAACAGCGCCCCTTTAATCAGCCTCTGCCGATCTTGCTAGCTGATATTGCCCAGCTAAGCAGCCTGGTCAGCTCGGTGACCGGAGTAGCCCGGTTTCTGATGAAACGCTTCTGGCCTGGTGGACTGACATTGGTTCTGCCCAAAGCAACATCGGTGCCCCAGATTGTCACCGCTGGCAGTGACAAGGTGGCAATACGAATTCCTAGTCATACCGTGCCTATCGCAATCATCCAGCAGCTGGGGGCAGCAATCATAGGAACCAGTGCCAATATTAGTGAAAAGCCGAGTCCAGTAACAGCCGAGGGAGTGAAACAACAGCTTGGCAGCCAGGTGGATTTGATTATCGATGCAGGTAAATGTCCTGGCGGACGTGAGTCCACAGTGGTCGATATTACAAGCGGGACACCTGTGATTCTGCGTGAGGGGATTATACCAGCAGAGGCAATCAAAAAAGCATGCCTAGAGTATGCCGAAAGATGAGAAAAAATGCGCATTGCACTAGGATGTGACCACCGTGGTCTAAAACTAAAGCAAGCTATTACTGAGCTCTTGTTAGAACAAGGACACCAGTATGAAGACTTCGGCAGCCATAGTGCCGACCCGGTGGACTATCCAGATATTGCCGCTGAAGTAGCCTCAGCAGTAGCCTCAGGAAAGTTCGACCACGGGATTCTAGTCTGCAGCAGTGGAATTGGTATGAGCATCGCCGCAAATAAAATCAGGGGCATAAGAGCCGCCCTATGCTGCAACATGTTCAGTGCCCAACGGGCTCGTCAGCACAATGACGCCAATGTTCTCTGTCTCGGTGAAGACATGCTTGATCTGGCTTCAGCCCTCGATATTGTAAAAGTCTACCTTTCTACCATCTTCGAGGGTGGCAGACACTTACGGCGTGTAGAGAAAATACGAGCTCTGGAAGCAGATTCGCTTGACAAGGAGTAATTGCTATGCTAGCTTAACTGGGATGCTTTCAGAATCTCCCCTTCCACGAGAAATAGCACCTTTTGGCTTCAGGGAGGCAGTTTAAGTTTTAGATATGCGGAGTGATAGTGTAAAAAAGGGAGTTGAGCGAGCTCCACATCGGGCATTGCTACGGGCACTGGGTATCAGCAGTGAGGACTTCGGCAAGCCTTTCATCGGCGTGGTCAACAGCTTCAATGAAGTGGTACCAGGACATATTCACTTGCGCACTATTGCTGAAGCAGTAAAAGCCGGAATTCGCAGTAAAGGAGGGATTCCCTTCGAATTCAACACCATTGGAGTTTGCGATGGTATTGCAATGAACCATCCTGGAATGAAATATAGCCTACCTAGCCGAGAGCTAATCGCTGACTCCGTAGAGATTATGGCTGAGGCACATCAGTTTGATGCACTTGTTTTCATACCGAACTGTGACAAAGTAGTGCCTGGCATGCTCATGGCTGCCGCACGATTGAATATCCCAGCTATCTTTGTCAGCGGTGGACCAATGCTGGCTGGACACGTGAGACGTGACGGTAAGAACCAAACTGTGGACCTTATCTCCGTTTTCGATATGGTAGGTAGTGTCGCCCGAGGAATGTTGACCGAGGTAGAGCTCGAGGAGATTGAGATTGCCGCTTGCCCTGGCTGTGGGAGCTGCTCTGGCATGTTTACCGCCAATACGATGAATTGCCTGACCGAGGCATTAGGCATGGCTCTGCCCGGCAACGGTACTATACCTGCAGTTGATTCCAGAAGGATAATCCTGGCTACGGAAACAGGAAGACAGATTATGACCGTGCTGGAAGCGAACCTCTGTCCCAGAGATATTATTACCAGGGAATCCATTGCCAATGCATTTGCTGTGGATATGGCACTTGGTGGCAGCACTAACTCGGTGCTCCATCTCATAGCAATAGCCCACGAGGCAGGCATTGCTTTTCCACTGTCCTCGGTTAATGAAATAAGCCAGCGTGTCCCGCATATCTGCAAGCTAAGCCCCGCCAGCGACACCCATATCGAGGATTTAGACCTTGCTGGCGGCATCCCTGCAGTCATGCATGAGATAGCAAGCTTTATGGATGGGAACTGCAAGACTGTTTTGCTAAACCCTATCTCTAGTATCATAAACAAGGGCAAAACTAGAGACCGCAAAGTTATTCGGTCGATAGACAAACCATATTCAAAGACCGGTGGCTTGACAGTCCTCTTTGGAAATTTGGCACCTGAAGGAGCAGTGGTAAAAAGCGGTGCTGTGGACCCGAAGATGGTGGTGCACGAGGGTCCAGCGAAGGTTTTCGACAATGAAGAGGAGGCGACCAGAGAGATAATGAAAGGTGCTATAGAAAAGGGGGATGTAGTCATCATTCGATACGAAGGACCTAAAGGCGGTCCTGGGATGAGAGAAATGTTGACGCCAACCTCACTTCTAAGCGGTATGGAGCTGGATAAAGACGTGGCTTTAGTAACAGATGGAAGATTCTCCGGAGGCACCAAAGGTGCTACCATAGGACATGTAGCACCTGAGGCGGCTAACCGTGGACCTATCGCCGCGGTAAAGGACGGTGATATCATAACCATAGATATTCCCGCTCGCAAGCTAGAATTGAAAGTAAGCGATGAGGAGATAAAGAAAAGACTATCGATGCTGCCCGAATACAGACCCAGAATTGAAACTGGTTATCTGAAGAGGTATATCGATTGCGTTGGCTCAGCCAGCACAGGTGCAGTGTTTAAAAAGTAGGAGATTCTGATGAAAAAGACTGGCGCCCAAATCCTGTGTGAAGGTCTAGTTAGAGAAGGTGTTGAGGTCATCTTCGGCTTCCCGGGAGGAGCCGTTCTACCCCTGTATGATACTTTCCCCCAATACCCCCAGCTCAGACATATCCTGGTCCGTCACGAACAAGGTGCAGCCCACGCCGCTGATGGCTATGCCAGAGCCACTGGTCGGGCAGGCGTTTGTCTGGCTACCTCTGGGCCAGGAGCTACCAACCTGGTGACCGGTATTGCTAACGCCAATCTCGACTCGTCTCCTGTTGTGGCTATTACTGGTCAGGTAGCAACCCCTTTCATCGGCAAAGATGCCTTCCAGGAGATAGACATCACTGGTATCACTCTCCCCATAACCAAGCATAACTATCTTGTCCTTGATGTCAAAGACCTGGCAAGAGTAGTTAAAGAGGCTTTTCACATTGCTCAGACCGGCAGGCCAGGTCCGGTACTCATTGATATCCCGCGCGATATCTTGCAGCAGGAGGTAGCCTTTGCGTATCCAGAGAACGTTGACTTACCTGGCTACAAACCGAAATTTTTCGGACATCCAGCACAGATTAAGAAAGCAGCTGAGGTGATAAACTCGGCTGAACGCCCCATCATTATTGCCGGTAGAGGTGTAATAATCTCAGGAGCTTTTGCTGAACTTAGGGAGCTTGCCGAGAAGGCGCAGATACCGGTGATCACCACCTTTCTAGGTATCGGCTGCTTTCCCGAAACCCACGTATTGAGTTTCGGCTGGTTAGGAATGCACGGTATGGCTTATGCTAATAAGGCTGTGCACAATTCTGACGTCATCGTCGCCATTGGAATGAGGTTCGATGACAGGGCTACAGGAATGGTCAGTGCTTTTGCCCCTCAAGCTCGCATCGTTCATATAGATATCGACCCTGCTGAAATAGGTAAGAATGTACGCGTGAATGTACCCATCGTGGGCGACGTGAAAAACGTCCTTCAAGCGCTGAACCAGCAAATCATTCCAGGTGAACATATGGAGTGGTTCAATCAACTGGATAAGTGGCGTCAAGAACATCCAGCACTGGTAATCAGAGACAGCGAGGCTGTTTTGCCTCAGTATGTTATCCGCCAGATTTACGAGGTCACCAAGGGCGATGCTACCATAGTTACAGGTGTGGGACAAAATCAGATGTGGGCAGGGCAGTTCTTCTTCTATGACAAGCCGAATAGCTTGATTTCCTCGGGCGGTCTAGGCACTATGGGTTTTGAGCTTCCTGCAGCTATCGGTGCCAAAGTAGGTCGTCCTGAAGAGACAGTGTGGTGTATTGCCGGCGACGGTGGCTTTCAGATGACCATGCAGGAACTGGCTACCATAGTTCAGGAAAATCTTGCCATCAAGATAGCCATTATCAACAATGGCTACCTGGGCATGGTGCGACAATGGCAGCAACTGTTTTATGGTCACCGCTATGTGCATACGCAACTCTGGGGTCCTGACTTTGTCAAAATCGCGGAGGCTTACGGCATCCCAGCATTAAGGGTCAAAGACAAGGTAGAGGTGACCCCGAGTATAGAAAAGGCGATAGAACACAACGGTCCGTTTTTGATAGACTTTGTTGTCGAACCGGAAGAAAATGTCTTCCCTATAGTCCCTCCAGGAGCAAGTTTAATTCAAGCTATTGAGATACCGAAACCGGAGAAGGTCACCGGCTTGGGCTAGGTAGATTCGGAGAAGGAGCTGATAAGTTGGCTGTAACAAAGCATACACTAGTCGCCTTGGTTGAAGACCGACCAGGAGTGCTCAATCGAGTGTCCAGCCTGTTTCGCCGGCGCAATTTCAATATCGAGAGCATCGCTGTAGGGCACACCGAACAACCCAACCTGTCTCGAATGACAATCGTTGTCGAAGGCAACGATGCTAAAGTTGAGCAGGTGCGCAAACAACTGGACAAGGTCATTGAAGTGGTCAAGATTGTCGATATCACCAACGACAATCCGGTAGCCAGAGAGCTAGCTTTGATAAAGGTCAAGGCTACCGCTTCTACCAGGAGCGAAATCATTCAGATTGTAGATATCTTCAGGGCTAATATTGTGGACGTATCACCAGATTCGCTGATAGTGGAAGTCACCGGGGACGAAGAAAAGGTGAATTCCTTGATGGACCTCCTCCGCGGCTTCGGAATCAGGGAAATAGCCCGAACGGGAAGTATCGCTTTAACTCGTGGGGGGGCAGGTCCGCTGCAAGTGGAAGAAGTGAAGGCACCAAAACAGCTCCCGAAACCATCAATTCGGGAGGCAGAAACCCCTCCAGACTGGTGACTGGCATAGAGAAATGGCTCCAGCCTCATAAACAGGCGAGATTTAGGGGGTATCACTATGGCGAAGATTTATTATGAAAAAGACGCCAAGCTGGACTTGCTCAAAGGAAAGACCATCGGTATTATTGGTTTTGGCAGCCAAGGGCATGCTCACGCTCAGAATTTAAGGGATAGTGGCTGCAGAGTGGTAGTGGCTTCAAGAAAAGGCGGTGAAGGCTGGAACAATGCTGACAAGGCTGGTTTCAGGGTGGCTGATGTGACTGAAGTAACGCGAGAAGCAGATATCGTCGTCATGCTTGTCCCTGATGTACTGCAGCCAAAGGTCTATCGGGAATCGATTGAGAAACAGCTATCTTCGGGCAAGATGCTCATGTTCGCCCACGGGTTCAATATCCACTT
>DTZC01000109.1 GCA_012961565.1 Dehalococcoidia bacterium | reverse complement strand
GGTTGAGGCGTCCGTTTATAGAGGAGCGGCTGGTCAAGCTGGCGGAGTATGCTGAGTCCTTTCCCTACAACCAGATAACTTGGGGGGAGCGTCATCTCGGTGTGGTAAGCAGCGGTGTTGCCTATCAGTATGCCAGGGAGGTCTTTTCCAACGCTTCCTTTCTTAAGCTGGGCATGAGCTATCCTCTGCCCCAGAGGCTAATTGGCGAGTTTGCGGCACGGGTGGAAAAGCTACTGGTGGTTGAGGAGCTTGACCCGTTCCTTGAGGAGAATATCCGAGCCATGGGTATAGAGGTCATGGGTAAGGAGTTCCTCCCCAGAATTGGTGAATTGACCCCGCTCATTGTCCACGAAGCCGGCTTTCATGCTGGACTTCTATCTGAACCGGCACAAAAGAGGGCAACTAACCTGCTCCGGGGGCTGCCAGGACGCCCCCCTGTGTTATGTGCCGGTTGCCCCCATACTGGCATATTCTTTGTCCTCAGCACCATCGGGCAGCGGTCGAGGCTTCTGGATGCCCAAGGCAAGGCAGAAGAAGAGGGGAAGCTAATAATTACTGGAGATATCGGGTGCTATACGCTGGCTACCTACCCGCCGCTTCGTGCCATGGATACCACTGCTTGCATGGGTGCTGGCATTGGTCAGGCTCTGGGGATGGAGAAAGCTGGCATTAGTGGTGGCAAGGTAGTTGCTGTTATCGGGGATTCTACCTTTCTCCATTCGGGAATTACCGGGGTTGTGGATGCTGTTTACAATCTGGCGCAGGTGACCATTATCATCCTGGACAACAATACTACTGCTATGACGGGGCATCAGAACCATCCCGGGACCGGTATTTCGGCCCAGGGCAAGAAGACCAAGGTGGTGGAGCTTGAGCGGCTGGTTCGGGGCACAGGTGTGGAGGACGTTAAAGTGGTGGATGCCTTCAATATCAAGGCGTTGAGGGCAGCCGTGCGGGACTCGCTGGCTAAACCTGAGCTTTCTGTTATTATCGTCCGCGGCACCTGCTCGGTTCGCCTGCGGAAACGCAGTGGACAGCGAGCTGTCGACGCTGAAAAATGCGACGATTGTGGTGTGTGTCTATCGCTGGGATGCCCAGCTATTCAGAAGCTGGACGGGCGCCTTTATATTGATATCTCACTATGTGCCGGAGATGCTTGCACTATCTGCGAGCAGCTCTGTCCCAGAAAAGCGATAAGCCCTTTGAGTAACAGTCAAGGAGCGAAGCAACGGGAGTGAAGGCACAAAATATACTCATGGTGGGAGTAGGTGGTCAGGGTACTGTTCTGGCTAGTGACATGCTGGGGGAGACGGCAATAGCTGCTGGCTGTGACGTCAAGAAGACGGATACGCTGGGCATGGCACAACGTGGTGGCAGTGTTGTAAGCCACGTGCGAGTGGCTGACCGCGTGTGGTCGCCACTGATAAAGGAAGGTGAAGCTGACATTCTGGTCGCCTTCGAAAAGTTGGAAGCAGTCAGGTGGAGCTGCTACCTCCGTGCTGATGGTGTGGCACTAGTCAACAATCAAGCAGTACCACCATTGTCTGTTAGCCTGGGAGTGCATCGCTATCCTGACGACGAAGAGGTGGTAGAGAGTCTAAGAAAGTGGACAGACCGTATCTATTTTGTTGATGCTGTCGGGAAAGCTAGAGAACTAGGTGATGTCAGGACGGCGAATATGTTTATGCTGGGATGCCTGTCTCAGTTTATGCCTTTTGATACCCAAATTTGGAAGGACTGCATTTCGCGGCGATTGCCGCCAGATATCCTGCGAATCAACTTGGCAGCCTTTGACAGGGGCAGGGAGGAGATTTCAAGTGTCGGTCTCAGATAATGTTGCTAGGCGGATGGCTGAAGGTTCATGGATCAGGAGGATGTTTGAAGAGGGAGCCATGCTCAAAAAACGCTATGGGGAAGAGCATGTCTTCGACCTCTCAATAGGTAATCCAGTCATGGAACCACCGCCGGAGTTTGATAGGGAGCTGAAAAGGTTGGTGGAAAGTCCCAAGCCGGGGATGCATAGGTACATGGAGAATGCCGGTTATGCCGAGACAAGGGCTGCAGTTGCTGCGCAGCTTTCCCAGGAAACTGGCATCAAATTCACGATGGATGATATTGTAATGACCTGTGGTGCCGCTGGTGGTTTGAACGTGGTGCTGAAGACAATATTGAATCCCGGGGACGAGGTTATTATATTTGCTCCCTATTTTGCGGAGTTTGCCAACTACATAGATAACCACGGTGGTGTTACCGTGGTGGTGGCAACAGATGAGCAGTTTGTACCCAGACTCGACCTCTTGGAAGCTGCTATTTCCAGCAAGACGAAGGGTGTAATTATCAATTCTCCAAATAACCCTACTGGTGTTGTTTATAGCTGGGATTTTGTGCGCCAGCTTGGCAGTCTGCTGGGCAAAAAGGAAGCTGAGTACGGGACGCAGATATACCTCATAAGCGACGAGGCGTACCGTAAAATCATATATGACGGACTGAACTACCCGCCGGTGTTCCACCATCACCGCAATAGCATTGCTGTCTCTTCGCACTCCAAAGACTTAGCGCTTCCTGGTGAGCGTATCGGTTACATTGCTGTGCATCCAGCCTGCAGCGGGCGGGAAGAACTGGTGAACGGGCTCGTTTTCTGTAACCGAATACTCGGGTTTGTCAATGCACCGGCGCTGATGCAACGTGTGGTACGTAACCTGCAACATGTAACCGTATCAGTCGCCCAATATCAGCGGAAGAGGGATTTTTTATACACTCATCTTATTGAGATGGGTTATTCTGTTGTGAAACCGCAGGGGGCTTTTTACATGTTCCCCAAGTCCCCGCTGGAAGATGATGTGGCATTTGTCAGTGAGTTACGCCAGTGGCATGTGTTGACTGTGCCCGGTCTCGGTTTTGGGATGTCAGGCTATTTCCGACTCTCCTACTGTGTGGACGATAGGACGTTGGAAGGCTCACTGAGCGGTTTCAAAGAAGCGGCTCAGAAATTCAAGTTGTGCTAGTGAGCATGTGCGCTATCGTTTGTATACCGATGCGGGCTTTGACTTTGGTGAGCTGGACTCAGACGGGCTGGATGAGCAGGTAACAGTTTGGAAAAGAATGAAAAAATGAATTTCAGGGATGTATTGTGTCTGATAGCGTAGAGGAACTGAGAGCAAAGGCGGAGACTGAGCCCGTCGCCTCTTTCCTGGGCATGAGATTACTCGAGCTTTCCCAAGGCTACGCTAGAGTGGCGGCGAAGTTGAGACCGGAGTATCTCAACTTCAACGGAATGGTCTTCGGCGGCATTATCATGTCACTGGCTGACCAGGCATTCGCCTACGCCACCAATTCGGTAATCACCCCCAATGTTGCCTCCCAGTTCAATATTCATTTTATTGCCGGTGCCACTAGCGGTGATGAGCTCATTGCCGAATGTCGGGTGGTGAGGACAGGCAGGCGAGTCTGCATTTCGGAGATGACGGTCACCAACCAGGACGGCAAGCTGATAGCCAAGGCTACCGGCACCACCATCCCCCTGGTCTAGCACTGGTTATCCGTCTCTCACAGACTCCATGGCGTCCAGAACTTTCCGTATGGAGTTGCCGTGTTGATTAACAACAAGCTATGTTGTGCAATAGGGCAGAACGGGCTTGCTGAAATTAGACACAATCCACTAATGGCTGGACTTTTGACACGGGTAGCACTCTTCGCGTTTCGGACTGTACAGCGTCTCGGCGAGAGATGTGAGCTGCATGGATGCCTGCATTGACTGCTCGTTTAATGTTGTTTCGAGCCGAGCCAAGCCTCGAGAATGTTTCTAATAAGGGATCGAGCGTCGTCTAGAGACATCGGTGTCTTAGGTGACTTATACTTTGTAGGTGGGTGACGCATCCAGTTAGCCGTGTGTTTGAATCTCTTTATCTTACTTTTCTCCACCCAGTTCTTAGCCATGAGGCTCTCCTCTCCGGTGACGTCCTCCTCAACGACCTCAAGCACCTTATAAAGGTCTATCCAGTTAGGCTCAAGCCTGCCGTACAGTTCCAGAGCCCTGGCAACCGATTCGTCTTTCTCTGCAATTTCAAGCCATTTTGCGCCGGGGGAAGCAGGCGGCTGAGGTGG
>DTZC01000108.1 GCA_012961565.1 Dehalococcoidia bacterium | reverse complement strand
TTGAAGCCACCCGGGATTTTGCGAGGTCTCTCTTTTACTGTCAACCCCGACCGACCAAAATGTTACAGCATCGTGGGCGCTGTTTCTCAACAGGAAAAACCTTGTGATAAACTATGATAATGGAGAAAGGGGAAGAAACATGGCACAGGAGCTAGGCAGAATAGAAAGACCTGAAGTTTCAAGCCTTAAACCAAGAAGGAAACTCCTCGTTGTGCCGCTGATATATCTGTTCAAAGATGCACCCTCTGAATATGTTGATAAATTTGAGCTTTACTGGAGGCAAACGGCTGAGCACATACTCAATCTGGAATCTAAGCTGGGAAAGGTCAACCGGGTATTCCATGAGTCAATTAGTCTCTCCGGTGAAGAGGGACTTCGAATCATGGAGAGGCTTAACCCGAAAAGCTATCAGATTGCCAGGCAAAAGTGCCAGGACGGTGCCAGCCTGGAAGCAATCGAGGATAGAGAACTGGCTGAGGAATGTATGGACTGGGAGAGGTGCCTCTTGGTAGGCTTGTTAAGCGAAACTGTTGCCCGGAAAGTCACCGAGTTCTACATGGAAGCATCTAAGAAAAGATATGAACATATCAGCAAAAGGATAGACGGAACGCTCAAAGCTGAAGAAATAGCTGTACTATTCATAAGGGAAGGGCACATGGTGCAGTTTCCCAAGGACATTGAAGTGTTTAGTGTAGCCCCTCCAGCGCTGGACGAAATTCACCGCTGGCTCCGTGACCAGCCCATAAAGAAAGAACCCCGTGATGAGAAGCAATCGAAAACAGAGCCCCCAGCGGAGTGAATCCTCAGGAGCAGTTTGGAACTGGTGTAGCAGCACGAGAAGCAAGCTAGAGACACAAATGGCTAAAAAAGATTATTATCAAATCCTCGGAGTGCCCAGGAACGCCACTGACGAGCAAATAAAGAAGGCTTACAGAAAGCTAGCTATGCAGTATCATCCTGACCGCAATCCGGGGAAAGAGGAGTGGGCAAATCAAAAGTTTAAAGAGATAAATGAAGCTTACGCTGTCCTGGGCGACCCGAAAAAACGGAAACAGTACGACCAGTATGGCACAGTCGGCGATATTGGCGACATATTCAGCAGCGCCGCTACCAGAGCTACCTTCGAGGACCTGATGAAAGATTTCGGGGGAGCCGGGCTCAGGTTCGACTTTCTGGATGATATATTTGGCGAGATCTTCCGAGGCAAAGGTTTCTCATTTAGAGTGTTCAGCACTGGTGGTCCGGGAGGAGTCGAATTTGGAGCGCCCGGTGGAATAAGCCTCGATGAAATACTCCGCCAAGCCCAGAAGCCTCAGCGCCAGGATGTCCACTATGAGATTACCATTACCAAAGACCAGGCAGCCCGGGGCTTAGAGAAGGACCTGGTGCGGCACGGTAAGAGGCTGCGGGTGAAAATCCCCGCCGGCATAAAAAGTGGAATGAAAGTGAGATTGCGCCACGCTCGCCAAGTAACCGATAGGCAGCCTGGAGACATAATAATCCAGGTCAAGATTAAATAGGAGTGTTAGTCCGAACCAGACTTTTATATTAGCGCCTATCCAGAGTTTGGCATGAGGAATGTCTTAACGCTACTGGCGACATGGTATAATGCTCAGGGGTAGTCAAAGAATGGACAAGGAGGCGACAATGGAGGACATCGAGAAACTGGTCAAGACAACATTAGGAGAAATCGAAAAGGTGCTTGACGCCAAAACTGTGGTAGGAGAGCCCATAACCATCGAGGGAACCACCTTGATCCCTCTGGTGAGCATCGGTTTTGGCTTTGGCGCCGGGGGTAGCACAGGTAAAGGAGAGACAAAGCAGGCTGGTGAAGGCGGTGGCTCTGGAGGTGGTGCCGGGGTAAGACCCATCGCCATCATAATCATTGACAAAGATGGCGCTCGAATAGAGCCCATCAAAGGCGGCATGGCAGCAGTCCTAGAGAAACTAGGCGAGACAATACCCGACATCGCAGCAAAAATCTCCGAGAGATGGGGAGAGCGGAAAAAAGCGGAGTAAAGAATAGTTGTGGGTTGTCATTGCTCTGGTCAGCCTCCTTCTGGTCACAATATTCTTCCTCTGCGTGCCACTCACCCTGCAATTCCGGTTGAGCGTATACGGAAAGGTTGAATTCAGCACAAACCTGTCATGGCTCTTTGGCTTGGTCAGCCGGGAATTAAGACGTGGGGCTAAAGAGCAAAAGGAGACTACCAGAGGCCGAGGAAAGCCCAGAGACTGGAGGAAGCTGGCTCAGCTAATCTGCAAACTCTTGGGAGCTGAAAGGATGCTGCGACAGGTCATGCGCCTGGTCATAGGTATCCTCAGACGACTCAAGGTCACAGAGCTAGCGGCAAATCTCAAGGTAGCCTTGGATAGTCCGGCTGACACGGGATTTTTGCTCGCCTTTGCCACACCACTCACTCTTCTCACCAATTCGCTTACCTCTTACCATATAACGGTGGAACCTTCCTTCACAGACGCGGCTGTTCTGGAAGGGCAGGTCCTGGGCACAGTTGAAGTCCGACCTGTACAGGTGATTCCCCCAGTTGCCGGCTTCGTCTTCTCGTTGCCTGTGTTCAGGGCTACAACAGGACTGGTCTTATGGAAATGGAGAGGAAGCTGGTAGCTGAGAGTCCGGTCACTATCGCCGGCATAACACTGATACCAGTAACAAAGCTATTGCTGAACTGCCAGTACATTGGTGGTAGCATAGCTTGTTCTGGAACCAAGGAACCTCTCAGCGTCGTTCTAGTCTCTCAATCAACGAAGCGCGCCTTCAACATGAGCGGAGAGGAAATACCGCTAGATCAGCTATTGCAGCAAGTTCCGGCTGTAAGAGAAGCGCTGGAAAATCTCATCTCCCAGTAGCTGCGGTGCCACACCCCGCGGAGGTCATTGATTCAAGACCGTGTAGCCATGAGCCCCGTGGACAAACCAATAAGAGGTGGCAATCACTTCCCAAGTTAAGAGAGAACCGAGAATGCTAAATGACGATGGTCAGGGCGGCAGGCATGATGCTGAACCGAGCCGGGGCTTCGCCCAGCAGCTCACCATCAGCTTCAACAGCCATCTGCACCGAAGGCTTTACCTCAACCTCACGTGCCCTCATCAAGGTGACCTTGGGATGAGTTAAATGGGTGCCCCTATATAACCTGGGCAGCGACCATATCAGGTCTGGTTTGGCTATGTCGTCTATCACCATCACGTCGAAGAAACCGTCGCCCGGGTCAGCATGTGGTGCCGGGATCATACCACCTCCGGCATATTTACCATTATTCAGCATTACAGTGCAGACCTTTCTGGCTCCGGGTTCTCCATCCACCACTAGGGACACATCCCTGTTCTGGTAAGAGAACAGAGTAGACAACAACCCCATGAGGTAAGAGGGCATATCACCCATGGCTTTGAACTTCTCGGTGGTCGCCCTGACAATTTCAGCATCAAAACCCAAACCAGCAAAGTTAACAAACAGTCGCTTCTCTGGCTGACCATTCCACACATATTCAGCGACACCTAAGTCTACCACAACCTTTACTTTAGGATTTGCCAGAGAATGGCAGGCTTCTTTGTAGCGCCGCGGGATGCCCAGGGTGCGGATATAATCAGCGCCCGTGCCCGTGTTTATAATCCCCAGTGCCGCGGTGCCAAGAGCACCAGCTTTATATATACCATTCACCACCTCGTTTATGGTGCCATCACCTCCCACCGATATCACCAAGTCACAGCCCTCCTCCACCGCTGCCTTAGCCAACTCTATGCCATGACCCGGGGCTTCTGTTACATCATGTTCGAACTCCAACCCCAGGCTTCTCAGTAGGTCCATAATTTCAGGCCATTTCCGTGCTGTTTTGTAAGCCCCCGCCGCTGGATTGACAATCATTCTCATGCGTGCCATGTCCTCTCTCCTAGACATCAAATTGGCTACCGCTCCAATTCAATCAGTATAGCACACGTGTCAATGCCTTGTATCACAAGGATAACCGGTGCACTTTGCTGTGACCTTCAGTTATGTTAGACTGAAAAAGAGACCTAACAAATCACTCTTAAGCGGGAACAGATGGAAAATAGCCAGCTGCTAATATATAAGGAGCCAGAACTTGGCTGCCCGCATCTGGTAGTGGCTCTTGCTGGCTGGGCTGATGCTGCACAGGTTGCTACCAAGGCCATGACTTACCTCGTCAAAAAGCTGGGTGCCACCAGATTTGCCGAAATAAAGCCCGAGGAATTCTATGACTTTTCCAGCCTGCGCCCAGTAGTAACCATTGACAGAGGCTCAATTACCTCCCTCAAGCTGCCCCGCAACACCTTCTTCTACTGGCAGAGCCACTCTACTGCACAGGACCTGGTCCTGCTCCATGGTG
>DTZC01000107.1 GCA_012961565.1 Dehalococcoidia bacterium | reverse complement strand
GTCAAGTATTGCTGGAAGCAAGCCGAGGTCAGCTGTCCACAGGGGTGTGTCTGCTTGACCAAAGATGCTGCTTACGAAAGATATGGACAATATGCCACCTTGTGCCAGGAGGAACCGTGTGGCTACGACGAACGGCAGACGCCTTTGTATTGCTGGAAGCAAGCTGTCGAGGAAGCATGTCCTGCGGGGTGCCAATGTCTAGCAGCAGAAGAGGGGAAAAGGCGGCAACTGCAACTGTGCCAGGGGCAAACGATGCCCTGCGGAACTGACAGGTACTGCTTCCAAACTCCGCCCGTGGAAGCCGTCTGTCCCTCAGGATGCGTCTGTTTGACAGAGGCTGAAGGAAGCCAGCCGGGCTACTTCCTGTGCCAGAACCAGCGGATGTGGTGCGGACAGTCTGCCACCGGTGCTCCGAAGTACTGCTACCAGAAAGGTGCAGTACCGATAACGCCGGTTAAGCCACAGCCGGGCAGAATCATCATCGACCCCGAAAAGGATAGAAATCCGTTAGGCACACAGCATACCGTCACCGTTATCGTTTATGACACCCAGGGTAAGCCAATGGCGAACGTAAGAGTGTATATAAACCACACAGGAGCCAATTCCTTCGCTCCAATACAGCTTACAACCGATGCCAGTGGCAAAGCCAGCTATTCATATACCGGGAAAAACGCTGGCACTGATAAAATAGTGGCTACGGTTGATAACCTGTCAGCTACAGCGATTAAAGAATGGTATCAGATAACACAGGTGCCGCCGACTCACAAGAAGTAGAGCACAGCTCACCTGCAAAGACTTCCAAGACGGGTCCGGGGGTCTAGTCAGGGCTCCTGGACCTGCCTTCAAGTGGCAGCGAGTTTTTGCTCCGCTGCCTTCAGCCGCTTTAGGCATGGCTCCCTGCCCAGCACCTCCATGGTTTGAAACAGGGGAGGTGCCGCTGTCCGCCCGGTGACTGCCACACGCAGCAGACCAAAGAATACGCCGGTCTTCAGCTCGAGCTCCTCTGCCAGTGCCCGGCAGATTGCTTCCAGAGAGGGTACGTCCCAGTTCGGTAGCTCTTTTAGCCTGGCTATGGTAACCCGCAAAGCTGTCAGCACCTCCGCTTGCCCAAGCTTGGTCAAAAGCATTTCAGTGTCGTAGCTCAGACCATCAACAAAGAAGAACTGGGTAAGCTGGGGCACTTCAGCCAGTGTCCTAGCTCTCTCTTGTACCAGCGGCATAATCCGCCGCACATAACCGCCGTCCAGCGGGCGCTTAACCTCCGCGGGCAGGTCTCTCTCCAGGAAGGGCATAGCCCGCCGAGTGAACTCCTCCATGCTCAGGCTTCGCAAATAGACACCGTTCATCCAATCAAGCTTCTCCCTGTTGAACACCGCCGCCGTTCTGCTTATACGCTCTAGCGAGAAGTGCTTTACTATCTCTTCCCGGGCCAAAAGCTCGGTCTTATCATCCAGCGACCAGCCGAGCAGAGCTAGGAAATTGAATAGTGCCTCGGGCAGATAGCCCATGTCTCGATATTCGGTGATGGACGTAGCGCCATGTCTCTTGCTCAACTTAGCTCTATCTGGACCGAGAATCATGGGCAGATGTGCAAATTGCGGTGGTTGCCATCCCAAAGCCTGATATAGCAGGACATGGCGCGGTGTGCTCGATAGCCACTCGTCGGCTCTGAGAACATGAGTAATCTCCATCAGGTGGTCATCAACAATATTCGCCAGATGGTAAGTGGGATAACCGTCAGACTTGAGGAGAACGAAATCATCCAGCGTGTTATTTTCAAAGACTATCTCGCCGCGCAGCAAATCATGAAAGGGAGTCTGCCCTTCCAGAGGTGACTTGAAACGGACCACCGGAACAATACCTTCAGCCTCATAGTCAGCCCTTTGCCGGGAGGTCAACTGCCGGCAGCGACGGTCATATCCCGGTGGCTGCTTTCGCCTTATCTGTTCCTGCCGCATAGCCTCGAGGCGCTGTGGCGAGCAATAGCACCGGTAAGCGAGCTCTCGCTTCAGCAGTTGGTCTGCTGCCTCCCGATACAGCTCCAGCCGCTGTGATTGGAAGTAGGGTCCCTCGTCCCAGTCAAGCCCCAGCCAGCGCAAACTGTCCACAATGGTCTCCACAGCCCCTTCCACCAGCCGGGTAACATCTGTGTCCTCGATGCGCAAAATGAAGGTGCCGTTATTGTGCCGAGCAAACACCCAGTTGAATAAAGCTGTCCTGATGTTACCCAGATGGGGATAGCCAGTTGGACTGGGTGCAAATCGAACCCGTACCATAGTCTTAGACGCAACCAACCTGTCCTCGAGCATACGACCCGGTAAAAGCCACCTGCCGCACCGGCAGCTTTACCACATAAGTGTCAGCGATTTTATCATGCAGGCCCTGCTTCCGCGCATCAAAAATGACCCAGACAAAACTGACAAAAAGTGTCAGCACGGAAACGCAGTACCCTAAACAGCGCAGAGCGGCATACTGCCAGGTAATCGGCATGCTATCAGTCCGTATCACCTTTATGCTTGTCGCCATTTTCCCCGGTGTCTGTCCTCGCCACACCCAGAAGCCAATCCAGTAAGCTAACGCTATGACCACACCACTCGTTGCCCAGACTGCAGGGGCGGTAAAAAAATAGCCCACAACCCCGGTGATAAGACCCAGGATCAAGAAATCGATAGCACCTGCTCCCAGTCTGACCCAGAAGCCCGCATATTCCAGAGCCAGCTCCTGTGGCTTCTGCTTCAAGTGCCAGCTCCTTGAGGATATTTATCCGCGCTGCAGGGGTACGAAACCTGGAGCCTGTTGCTTAACAAGGTCAAGCCTGAGATATGGAAATATACCAAAAGAACGCTGGAGGTCTTTCACCGCTCTATCAACAAATATTATTTCTTGGTCAGGATACGATACATGCCTTCGAGCTCACTCAAGCGTCGTCGGAGTCGCTCGGTTAACTGCTCCGCCTGCTTCAAGGCATTCTTGGTATCTTCCATATCAGTCTGGATTTTGAACAGCAACTCGTTCCTTCGGACGCTCAAATCAGCCTCAAAGGTCTCCAAATCGCCGAACTCACTCTTGCCCAGCAACTGTGACAACAGTTCACGCTCACGTCCGAGCTGACCTTTCTTAATCTGTTCGAAAGACCTTTGAGCATCCCTCATCCTCGATACCTCTCTTACAAATACAATTTAGCACATTACCAGTATGTGAAGCAATAATAGGGAATACAGAGAAAAATCAAAGAATCAAGCCCCTTCATCCCCAATAAGGCGCATAGCCTGCTGTAAATCTGATGGGAGTTCACTTCTGAATTCTCGATACTCCCCTGTTACCGGTAACCGAAAACCCAGCCGGTAAGCGTGGACAAACTGCCGCTTGACTGATTTCGACTTGACACCATAAACTGGGTCACCGATAACCGGATGTCCAATAGCTGCCAGATGAACTCGTATCTGGTGAGTCCGTCCTGTCTCGGTACTAATATCGAGGAGAGTGCAATCGTTCAGATAGTCCTTGACCTCAAAGCTTGTCCTTGCTGCCCTGCCCTCAGCCATCACTGCCATGCGCTTGCGATTGAACGGGTTCCGTCCGATGGGTGCATCGATGATGCCCCGAACTGGTGTTAATCTGCCTTTTACCAGAACAAGATAACCTTTAGAGACCGACCTCTCTTTGAACTGATTCACCAGATAGTGCTGCGCCAGGACATTCTTAGCAATAATCATTAAGCCCGATGTATCCCTGTCCAAGCGGTGGACTATGCCGGGGCGCAGGGAATTGCCGAAGCTGGCGAGGTCAGGACAGCGGGCTAAGAGTGCGTTGATTATGGTGTGTGCTTTGTGTCCCGGGGATGGATGGACAACCAGTCCTGCTGGCTTATCTATGACCACAAGGTCATTATCCTCGTAGACTACAGTTAATGGCATGAGCTCAGGAACCAGAGACACCATTTCAGGTGGTGGCAGGGTAACGGAGACCCTGTCCCCTGACTTCAGCTTCTGACTAGCCCTGGCAGGACACCCATTTACCAGTATGTAGCCTTGTGCAATCAATTTCTGAAGGCGGGAACGTGACAATTCAGGGTATTCTCTAGCCAGATACCTATCCAGGCGGTCATCAGGTCGAGTAACCCACCATATTTCGGCTTTAGCTCCCGGTTGAGGATGAAGTGGCATCTCTCCTTCCTAATGCTCCAAAAATGAAAGCGACCAAGGCTATGGTGCCAACCGTTATTGCTGAATCAGCAACATTAAACGCCGGCCAGTGAAAATCGCGCCACAGGCGGACGTCAATGAAGTCAATGACATACCCAAAGCGAAAGCGGTCTATCAAATTACCTACGGCACCACCAAAAACCAGACCTAGAGCTGAGCAACCTAAAGTGGTTGCCTGTGACAGATAACGATAGAACAGCAGGACAGCTACCAACCCCACAACAGCAATCAGGGTGAGCAGGAAAGCCTGGTCGGCAAAAAGCCCAAAAGCCGAGCCCGTATTCCTCACATAGGTCAAACTCAAACAGCCAGCTACGGGGACTATCTCATTAAGATCCAAATGAGCTCTAACCCAGAGTTTAGTTATCTGGTCTATCGCCACCACAAAGGCAGCGATGATGAAGAACAATCCGGTTCGCCACTCACTACGGTGCCGGTCTGCTTCTGGCATTCTTTGCCTGGCGCGCCTTGCACTGGAGACACAAATTCGCCTGCGGTAACGCCTCAAGTCTGGCTGGCTCTATTGGCTTACCACAAATGTCACATATACCATAGCTACCTGCTTCGTACTTCTTTAAAGCATGTTCCACTTCAGCCAGAGCACTGGTCAGCCGGTTCTCCAGCGCCAGTCGTTTCTCCCACTCAAAAGCTTCAGTAGCCCCTTCCTCTCGTTTGCCAAAAGGGCTCCCCTCTCGATGCGCATCAGCGGATTTCTCCTCAGCTTTTAGCCGCTGAAGTTCACAACTCAGACTCTTTTGCTTTTGCCTCAAGCGCTCATAGAGGTCAGCAAAATCAATCATGTCACAAGCTTGTCATAACATACTACATAGACTATAGATTATTCTAGCTCAAGCTAAATAGGAAAGCAAGCAAGTGATGTAGGGTGTTTAGCAACACCCCATTCCTAGTGTGCATTTTAATTCACCGATGCAGCCTCGACC
>DTZC01000106.1 GCA_012961565.1 Dehalococcoidia bacterium | reverse complement strand
TTTTTGGTTTCCTGGGGCCGAACGGTGCAGGAAAGACCACTACGATACTCATGTTGCTGGGGCTAACCGAGCCGACTGCAGGCAATGCGCGAGTATGTGGTTATGACTCGACGCGAGAGCCTCTGAAGGTAAAGCGCATCGCTGGCTATCTGCCGGAAAAAGTCGGTTTCTACGAGGACTTGACCGCCAGACAGAATCTGGATTACACGGCTGCATTGAACAACATACCACGTGCTGTTGCGGCGAAGAAAATCGATGAGCTGTTGGATATGGTGGGACTGTCTGACGTAGCCGACCAGAATGTCAGCACATATTCCCATGGCATGAAACAACGCCTGGGAATCGCTGATGTCATGATAAAGACCCACGAGTAGCTTTTTTTGATGAACCCACGGCAGGCATAGACCCAGAAGGTATTGACCAGGTCCTCAGCCTGATAACCAGCATGGCGAAGCGGAAGGTGACTGTTGTTTTATCCTCTCATCAACTGCATCAAGTCCAGAAGGTCTGCAGCCGAGTTGGCATAATGTCTAATGGGCGTTTAGTAGCTGTGGGCTCAGTCGACCAGCTTGGCAGGGAAGCTATCGGGGGTGGCAAATACAGGATAGAGGTTCAGGTTTCACAGTCTACAGATAAACTAATTGATTGTATCAAGGCTATTAAAGGCGTGACCAATGTGGAAAGCTCTGGTGAGCTATTACTTATTAACTGTGAGCAGGATTTGAGACCACAGATAGCGAAAACGGTCATTGACAACAATTGTTTGTTGGTCCAGATGAAGATTGAGGAGTATGGTCTGGACCAAATATACATGAAGTACTTCCGTGAGTCCCAGTGATGTCAGGCTTAATGGCAGTATTCTGGAAAGAATTAGCCGACCACTTCAATAGTAAGCGGTTCATAATTCTCTGTCTCCTGATTTATCTAGCTGGGATAGCCACTATATATGTGGCTGCGCAAAACATAAGAAGCGAAGTAACAGAGACAACTCAATTCATCTTTTTGCGGTTATTTACCGTCTCCGGAGAAATTGAGATTTTTTCCTTCTTGTTTTTCCTGTCGTTCTTTATCCCTATTGTAGGTATAGCTCTTGGTTTTGATGCCATAAATAGTGAACGGACAAGCGGCAATTTGAGTCGGCTCTTATCGCAGCCTCTGTATCGTGATTCTGTGATTAACGGGAAGTTTCTGGCGGGGCTTATCACCCTGGCGGTGTTAGTGACGAGCATTGTAGTCCTGGTTGCTGGTATGGGGTTGCGCATGATTGGTGTCCCCCCGACTGCAGGAGAGGTCCTGCGGTTGTTGGCTTTTATTCTGGTAAGTATCATCTATGGTGCCTTCTGGATGTCCCTGGCAGTGCTTTTTTCGGTCTTATTCAGTCGGACGGCGACTTCAGCTTTAGCTTCAATTTCCTTGTGGATATTTCTGTTTCTCTTTTTGCCCATTATTGCCCAGGTAGTCGCTGGTATGCTTGTTCCCGTTGACTCGAACTCGAGCCTAGAGTTGGTGGTCAAGCATGAGGAGGTTGTCAGGATGATTAACCGCTTGTCCCCCGGCGCCTTATATGGTGAAGTCATTCAGGTCATACTTATACCTAGCCACCCTGTTATGTGGGTGATAAGCATGGCTCTGATGGGGGTTGAGCCCAATCCTTTACCCTTGAGCCAGAGTCTTCTGCTGGCCTGGCCCCAGTTGACCAGCCTGATAGCGCTCACCGCTGTGTGTTTTGCAGCCTCCTACATCAAGTTCATGCGTGAGGAAATAAGGTCAACCTGAGCTGCTGACGAAGCGCTGTCCCGTCTTCGATTGTGAACATGGCAGGAAGGATATCTGATTCTGCTGTCAGGCAGCTCTTGTGGCCTGCTGATAACGCGATTTCTGAATCGTTGTGAAACTATGAAGGAGTGCTGAAGTGGGAATGAACATGATTGTAAAGACGCTTGTTGTCGGACCTTTTGCCAGCAATTGTTACATCGTGGCTTTGGAGTCAACCAGACAGGGGATGATTATCGACCCGGGTGCTGAAGCCCGGCGTATTTTGAGAGCCGTGGATGATTTAGGCTTGGTAATACCATTGATTGTGGTGACGCATAACCATGTAGACCACATCGGTGCTGTAGGCCCAGTCAAAGAAGCAACCGGAGCTGAATTTGCGGTCCATGAGGCTGAAACAGGAACAAACCGCGGCGTATTCTCCCGGATGCTGGCATCGATGATAGGTGGTTCTTTCAATCCACTACCGGTACCGGACAGACTGCTTAAGGATGGGGATATCATTGATGTTGGTGGTTTACTGTTCACTGTTCTTTATACCCCGGGGCATAGTCCTGGTGGTATTAGCCTTTATGGCAATGGGGTGGTGTTCAGCGGTGATACGTTGTTCAACTGTGGTATTGGTAGAACTGATTTGCCCGGTTGCGGCTATGTTCAGCTGATAAGTAGCATCAAAAACAAGCTTATGACTTTACCCGATGAGACTGTTGTCTATCCGGGACATGGTCCCCAAAGCACCATAGGGACTGAGCGTAAGATGAACCCCTTCCTGCGGGGATGCTAAATCAATCCAGGAAAACCAGCTAGAGCCGGAGCCAGAACCAAGGCGATTATGGACATCAATTTTATCATTATATTCAGTGAAGGCCCCGAAGTGTCCTTCATGGGATCACCGACGGTATCACCGATAACGGCTGCCTTGTGAGCATCGGAGCCTTTGCCACCATAGTTACCTGCCTCAATCCACTTTTTGGCATTATCCCATGAACCGCCGGCGTTAGCCATGGTCACGGCTAGAATGAATCCTGTAGCAATGGCTCCGATAAGAAAGCTACCCAGTCCTATCGGTCCCAGTACCAAGCCGATTACGATAGGTGCAATAACTGTCATCAAGCCCGGGACAATCATTTCCTTTAGTGCTGCCTTGGTGCATATGTCAACGCACCTGCCATATTCCGGTCTGGCAGTACCCTCAGCTAACCCTGTTATGTCACGGAATTGCCGGCGGACTTCGTTTATTATGGAGAATGCTGTTCTGCCGACGGCAGTTAAAGTCATGCTGCAGAAGATGCAGGGTAATACAGCACCGAGGAGCAGTCCTGCAATGACCTCAGCGTCTAATAAACTGAGTTGACCAAATTCAATTCCTACCATCTGTGTGTAGGATAGCATCAGAGCCAGTGCAGTCAGTGCTGCCGAGCCGATGGCGAAGCCCTTGCCTGTGGCGGCGG
>DTZC01000105.1 GCA_012961565.1 Dehalococcoidia bacterium | reverse complement strand
GACTTCTTTACCGCCTCAACTAGTTTCTGCATTGAATAGGCATTATGAGCCCCATCGACGACCAGCATGGGCTCTCGGCTTATGATTTGAAGCCTCCCTGGCCAGCTTACTTGTCCTAATCCTTGAACTATGTCATCTGGTGGAATTTTGACCCCCAGGGAAACCAGAGCGTCCAGCGCGGCAATGGCAGTAGCTGCATTTTCCAGTTGATGGTCACCCAGCAGAGGAATGGTCAGGCAATAATCCCTGTTTTTGTTTCTGACTACCATGGTCTGGCTGCATAGGTCGCTGTTCACCTTGTGCCAGGTGATATCTTTGCCGACTTGAATCAATCTTACCCGCTGCTGGCGGCAAACTTGATCGATGACTTTAGTTGCCTCTTCAACCTGTGGAGAGGCAACTACTATACACCCGGGCTTGATTATACCTGCCTTCTCAAATGCTATCTTGCTAATAGTGTTACCCAGGATTTCAGTATGGTCGAGGCTGATGGAGGTAATGACACAGACATCAGGGTTAACGATGTTGGTGGCGTCAAGCCTACCGCCCAGTCCAACTTCGAGCACCTGAAAATCCACGCGGTTCTTCTTGAAGTGGGCAAACATGACGCCGGTCAGTATCTCGAAAGTGGTGAGTTCACCGAAGGCAGCCTCTTTATTTACCATCTCGACGATGGGTTTAATTTCTGTTACCAGAGCGGCGAAATCAGTTTCTGAAATCAAAGTGCCGTTAATCCTGATGCGTTCTCTTATGGTGTAGAGGTGGGGTGAGGTATAAAGTCCAGTCCTGTAGCCAGCACTGATGAGGACCTGGGAAATCATGGCTGCAGTGCTTCCCTTCCCTTTGGTGCCAGCGATATGCACTGTTCTTGTTCCCAGATGTGGGTTGCCCAATGGCTGCAACAACTTATCCATGCGCCGCAGGTCGTAGTTAGCGGCGGTATAGGCGATGCCCGGAATTTTCTCGTAATCGGTGAAACTTAGAATGTAATCTTGAGCCTGCTGATAGTCCACGGCAGTTTTTATATTATAGCACCAGTCGCAAAATGGGAAATAGGACCCTCAAACATCGATTCGTCGGTCAGTTTTTACTGAGTTTGACCTGGAGAAGGGCTAGGCGGGTGGAAAACTACTGGGTATTGCCAAGTGCCAACGGACACAGGAACTTGGTTGGTTTGCCTTATTTGGTTATAATTCAGTGTGACGATGAAATTCGGTGACAGGCTGTTGGCGACTAGCCGACGAAATAAGAGCCTGTTATGTATTGGGCTTGACCCCGACCCGGAGCTGATGCCCGAAGTCAGTCTACTGGAGTTTAACAAGGCTATTGTTGATGCCACAGTAGACTTGGTATGTGCCTATAAGCCCAATCTGGCTTTTTATGAAGCTCTAGGTATTGACGGGCTTAGTGTTTTACAGAAAACTATTGAGCATATACCTGACTATATCCCGGTAATCGGTGATGGTAAACGTGGTGACATTGGCAATACAGCTAAAGCCTATGCTAAAGCCCTTTTTGTCACCTTCGGTTTTGATGCCGCCACGGTGAACCCCTTCCTCGGTTTTGATTCAATCGAGCCATTTATTGACTATAAAGAGAAGGGTGTTTTTGTCCTCTGTCGCACGTCAAACCCGGGGGCGGTCGATTTCCAGGACCTGGTTGATGCTCGTGGTGTTACTCTCTATGAGGCAGTAGCTCAGAAGGCAAAAGAATGGAACGTACATGGCAATATCGGGCTGGTAGTCGGGGCTACGTATCCTAGTGATCTGAGGATGATTCGGCAGTTGTGCCCTGAGATGCTGCTTTTGATTCCGGGCATCGGAGCTCAGGGTGGTGACCTGGACTCGGTGGTCAAATATGGGGTCGATGCTCACGGTGAAAAGGCAATCATCGTTGCTGCGCGGCAGATTCTCTATGCTTCCAGGGGGAAAGACTTTGCCGAGGCTGCTAGACGGTGTGCTCAAGAACTACGGGATAGAATTAATCAGCTAGTAAGCCAAGCCAGCCGTTAGCCAGATGGAGATAAGCGTTGGTGACGTCGTTCGCCTGAAAAAGAAGCATCCCTGTGGTGGCGATGAGTGGCTGGTGATGAGGGTGGGGGCTGACATTAGAATCAGGTGTGTTAAGTGTCACAGGCTGGTACTTTTAGAACGTGGTGTCTTCGAGCGTCGAGTAAAGGCGTTTATCTCCAGGGGATAAGTGACTCGGGTACCCTACCGAGTGGTTCGTCACGAGGTTCTCTAAGAAAGTGCTAACCTTTCACTGCGGCAACCACGTTAGCATACGGTCTCAGTGAGACCGTTTAGCAACAGGCAATTGTTGGCATCTTCCCCCTGACGGGGTTATTTCT
>DTZC01000104.1 GCA_012961565.1 Dehalococcoidia bacterium | reverse complement strand
TGATGCCGCCAGGGGAGCACTAGGACACTGGATTGAAATAAAAGACAAGAGAATAGCCAACTACCAGTGCGTGGTTCCCAGCACCTGGAACCTGGGGCCAAGAGATGATAAAGAACAGCCTGGCCCGGTGGAGCAAGCGCTGATTGGCACCAGAATAAAAGATGAAAGGAATCCCTTCGAGATCGGTCGTATTGTCCGCTCTTTCGACCCCTGTCTAGCTTGTGCTGTCCACCTTATCACACCAAAGAGGAGGACTATTGGAGTATACCGGGTCAGCTGAATGGCAAAAGGGGTGTCCCAGTCCCAGAATTGTGGTCCTGGGAATAGGCAACCTTCTGCTCCAGGATGAAGGTATTGGAGTCCATTTAGTCCAAAGGTTAGCCAACTGTATCAGCGATGACAACGTGGCTATTGTCGATGGCGGCACCTTCCTTGATATTTCGCTTCTCATAGGCGAAGACACAGACAAACTAATCATCGTCGACGCTGTTAAAGGCGGGGGCAAACCAGGCACCATCTATCGCTTCAACCTGGATGAGATGGACTTGGAATTGGTGCCCTCTATTTCTCTACATGAGATGAGTGTGCTAAATAGTCTGAAAATGATGGCTTTATCCCATAGGCAACCCAAGTCCGTAGTTATTATCGGCATCGAGCCCAAGGTAATAGACTTCGGGCTTGACCTTTCTCAAGAGGTGGGAGAAAAGCTGCCTGAAATCACCGAATTGGTGCTGGCGGAGATAAGGGAGGCTTATTCCCCTAGTCCTAGCCCCTGCCGAAGAAGAGAAACACTACATTCGCATTATGCAGGAAATCGCAGTATAGCTACGGAGGTATGCAAGGATGATAATCTCTGAGTTAAAGCCACTTTCAGAAATACTGGGCTACCTGGAAGGTGAAAGGAAAATCTTTCTGGTCGGATGCAAAGGTTGTGCCGAGGTCTGCCACACTGGCGATGAGCCTCAAGTTTTGGAAATGAAGCAGAAATTGGAACAGGAGGGCAAGACTGTCACCGGTTATTGCGTGATTGACTTTCTCTGTGACAAGGCACTAGTCAAAACCAGACTGCTTCCGCACGAAGCTGAGATAGATGCTGCAGATTCGCTTTTGGTGATGACCTGCGGCATTGGAGTTCAGGCTACAGCAGCAGTGGTCAACAAGCTCACCCATCCGGCGACCAACACCATCAGTCTCGGTGGTGCTCGCGGGGAGTGGCGGGGAAGCGAACGCTGTCGTGAGTGCGGTGACTGTGTCCTCGATTTAACCGGCGGCATTTGCCCGCTGACTGCCTGCACAAAGGGATTAATTAACGGCCCCTGCGGTGGTGCCAAGGACGGCAGATGCGAAGTTGAGCCTGATGTCCGGGAATGCGGCTGGCAATTGATATACGAGAGGCTGAAGAAACTGGGGCGGCTGGAGAAGATGAAAGCCATGCCTCCGCCCAAAAACTACCTCAAGATGCAGCCACCCAAGCAGCTAAGGTCTACCATAATGTGGGCATTGGAGCAGCAGGAAACCAAAGTCTAGCTATCCGTGAAGGAGGTAATTATAGATGAGTCTGCGTGAATCGCTCAAGAATGGCAAGTTTGTCGTCACCGCTGAAGTGGGTCCAGCTAAAGGTGTGGATATACACGAGTTCATGGAGAATGCCGAACTGCTCAAAGGCAGGGTGGACGCAGTCAATTGTACCGACCAGCAAAGCGCAGTTATGAGGCTGGGCTCACTGGCTGGCTGCTATTTGCTCAAGCAAAGCGGGCTGGAACCAGTATTCCAGATGACCTGCCGGGACCGCAATCGTATCGCACTGCAGTCCGATTTACTCA
>DTZC01000103.1 GCA_012961565.1 Dehalococcoidia bacterium | reverse complement strand
CGATGCCGAACATTTCTTCGACGGCTATAAGGCAAACCCCGCTTACGCAATTGAGACAGTGGTAACTGCAGCCAGAGCCGGAGCTGACTGCGTGGTGCTCTGCGACACTAATGGTGGTGCCCTACCTTCTGAAATCGCCGCTGCGATTGATGCTGTGAAGGAAGCTGTGACCATCCCCCTAGGCATTCATGCTCATAATGATGGCGAGCTGGCAGCAGCCAATTCGCTAATTGCAGTTGAGCATGGGGTTATCCAGGTACAGGGAACCATCAATGGTTATGGTGAACGCTGTGGCAATGCCAATCTTTGCTCGATTATCCCGGCTTTGAAGCTCAAGCTAGGCATTGATTGCATTTCGGATGAGCAGCTAGCCAAGCTCACCGAGGTTTCTCACTATATAGCCGAACTGGCTAACCTGGCTCCAGCCAGCTACCTCCCCTACGTGGGGACTAGAGCTTTCACTCACAAGGCGGGGTTGCACGTATCCGGCTTTCTGAAGAGAGAAGAGAGCTATCAGCATATTGACCCGGCACTGGTGGGCAACCGTCCTAAGGTGGTCGTTTCCGAGCTCTCCGGCAAAAGCAACATTATCTACAAGGCCAAAGAGCTTGGTATAACGTTACCCCCAGAAAGCAAGCGGGTTCGCCAGGTGTTACAGCAAATAAAGCTGCTGGAAAGCCGCGGCTTCCAATACGAGGATGCTGATGCTTCCTTTGAACTGCTGCTGCATCGGGCTCATCCGCAATACCAGCCTCCTTTTGAACTGATTGACTTCATGGTTGTAGTGGAAAGACACCGGCGACCTTCCAGCGGTGACGAATCAGAGGTGCTCTCCGAAGCCACTGTCAAGGTAAGGGTTGGTGACAAGACAATTCATACCGCCGCCGAAGGCAACGGTCCGGTCAACGCTCTTGACTGTGCCTTGCGGAAGGCTCTCCAGGAATTTTATCCAGAACTTGCCGCCATTGAGCTCATTGACTACAAGGTCCGCATACTGGAGGAAACAGCTGGCACCGCCTCACAGGTGCGGGTCCTCATTGAGTCCACCGACGGACAGAAGCAGTGGAGGACTATTGGTAGCTCGACAAATATCATTGAGGCTAGCTGGCTGGCCCTTGCTGACAGTATGGAATACTGGCTACTGAAACGCAAGTGACCTTGCTGTCACGTTTTCGCTTCCCATTGTTTCATCTAGCTTGCCTCCTGCAACCCTGCCCTCTCACCTAAGTGCGCCAACAAGCAGAACGTTTTGAACAACAGCAAAAACAGACCTGACGGCAGAGAAAATTGGCAAGTATTGTATCCTGTTCCCCCAGTATATTCAGAAATCAGCCAAGCCGGCAATCGAGGCTTCAACACAGCACCTGTTTTGTTTAATAATAAGGAGTTAACATCAAGATTGAAGCTATGCCCATTACTGCCAGAGAGACCTAAGGAGGATAGCTTTGCCCCTGCTCGTTGCTTTTGTAGCTGTAGGCTTCGGGGAGACAATAGGTCAGGTCCTGCTGATAAGAGAACTGCTGGTCAATTTCCAGGGCAACGAACTCTCACTGGGGATAATTTTTGCCTGCTGGCTACTCATGATTGCCTTCGGCAGCTGGGGACTAGGCAGGTTCACCGAAAAACTTAAGCCACAACCATCAACATTTGTCTTCACCCTCATTCTCTATGCTTTCATTCTGCCTTCGCAACTTCTTTTAGCCCGGGTAGTCAACGCAATAATAGGCATAAGCCCGGGGGAAATTGCCGGGCTGCTTCACATTCTCTATGCCTCACTGCTGGTACTTACCCCCCTGTGCCTTGTTCACGGTTTTCAATTTCCCCTTGCCTGTCACATTCTGGCAGCGCAGAAAGGCAAACCTGCAGCCCAGGTGGGCAGGATTTACGTTGCTGAGGCACTTGGGTGCATGGCAGGAGGGGCCCTTCTCACCTATGTTCTTGTCCACCATTTTACCCACACAGAAATCGCTGCGCTTACGGTGCTCATTAACCTTGCTGCAGGAATTGTGCTTCTGAGACCGCTTCTTAGCCATCAGTTCTTGTTTTCCAAGGTCTTCATCCTCGCGGTCTGCATCACCGGGGTCATCTTCTTGAATTCCAAAGTCCTGGACGAACTTGACTTCCTTTCAGCCCAGTGGCAATGGCAAGGACATAAACTTGTGCATGTCCAGAACTCGGTGTACCAGAACATAGCAGTCACACAAAAAGGTGAGCAGCTCAATTTCTTCGGCGGCGGCATGTTGCTCTTTACTCACCCGGTCCCGGATATACGCTTCGTCGAAGAGATGTCACACTTCCCCCTGCTGCACCACCCCGCCCCGCAAAAAGTGCTTCTCATCGGCGGCACTGTTGACATCATACAGGAACTGAGGAAGCACTCTGTGACCGAGATTTACTATACGGAACCTGACCCCCTGATAATCAGGACTGCAGAGGATTACCTGTCAGTGAACCTGTCACAACTCCCTGAGACAAAGGTTGAGTATACCGACGGGAGACTTTTCGTACAGAGAACTGAAGAGAAGTTCGACGCAGTGATAATGAATCTACCATCCCCTTCGACACTTCAGCTAAACCGCTTCTACACTCGTGAGTTTTTCAACGAAGTGAGGGGGATTTTGAGCAGTCAGGGTATCCTTGCCTTCAGCCTTCCCTCTTCTGAGGCTTATGTAAGCGAAGAAATGGCGAGGCTCAACAATAGCATCTTCAAAACTCTCCGCACTGTCTTTTCCGCAGTAGCAGTGATTCCCGGTGACTTCAACATTTTTCTTGCCTCTCCGGCCTCAGGACTGCTCCCTCAAAGCACGGCGGAAATCTGCCGCCGTTTTGAGCAAAGAGGACTGGATACAAAATTGTTCACTTCGTCTTACATCAGGTATAAGTTATCACCGCAAAGAGTCTCCGGGCTGACCGCGCACCTTGGCGGCGAAGGGGAATTAAACAGCGATTCCAAGCCGGTGGCTACTTTCTACAACTTGGCACTGTGGAACGCCATGTTTTATCCCGGTCTCAAAGGGATTTTCGACACCGCTCTCAAGGTCAAACTCTGGTGGTTTCTTCCCTGTCTCCCTTTGTTCCTATTACCTGTCCTGCTAAACCTGAGGCGGAAGAGGTTCCCTGTTTCCTCGGTTGCTCTAGCTGTCCTGACCACTGGCTTCGCCGGGATAAGTTTGAGTATTGTTCTCCTCTTCGCCTTTCAGGTGACTTCTGGATACCTATACCAGAAAATTGGCATCTTGATCGGTGCCTTTATGCTGGGACTGGCTCTCGGGGGCTATATCATGAACCGGCTCTTGGCCAGGGTTAACAGAGACATATTTGTACTCAGCCAGATAGAAATCGCCATTGCCCTTTATGCTTTCTTACTCCCTTACCCGGTCCTGGTCTTTACCCAGCCATTATTAGTCCCCGGCGAAGTGCTCTTTTCTCTACTCAACCTTACAACAGGCTTTCTGGTCGGTCTGGAGTTCCCTTTAGCCGGTAAAGTGTATCTTCAACGGAGCAACCAAGTAGGCCAGGTAGCTGGCTTCCTGAGTGCTGCAGACCTCTGGGGCTCGGTTGTCGGGGCGCTCCTTACCGGCGTCTTGTTTATTCCCATCCTAGGACTGGTCGGCACCTGCTGGGTGGCAAGCATATTTAACCTAGCTACTTTCAGCCTACTACTTGTTGCTGCCAGCGTTTTTCCTCAAGTCATGGAACAGTGATGACAACCCGCTACTCCCACACCCCGGGAATGGGGTAACCACAGGATTTGCACTTACCCTGGTCCAGATTGTTCGCGGTCACAGAAAATCCAACACGTTCTATCACCACACTGCCGCATTTAGGGCAGTAGGTGCTATTGGCAGCGTGCCCGGGAACATTGCCGATAGTAACGTATTTAAGCCCTGCGGCAACAGCGATTTCTCGCGCTCTTTCTAATGTGTCTGTAGGTGTCGGCGGCAGTTTAACCAGCTTATAAGCGGGGAAGAAGCGTGAGAACTGTACCGGCACATCTGCACCTAGATTATCCTTTATCCAGCGGCACATCTCTTCAATTTGCTCCATATCATCATTAAGGGTGGGAATAATGAGACAGGTTATCTCAAGCCATACTCCGTTCTCCTTGACCGTCTTTAGAGTAGTGAGCACTGGCTCCAACTGGGAGAATGAAGTCGTGGTGAAAAACTGGGCGGTAAAGCCCTTGAGATCCACACAGACAGCATCCATATACTCAAGCAGCTCTCTTAAGGGGCCAGGGTTAATCCCTCCGTTGGTATGGAAATAGGTCTTCAGTCCGCTTTCCTTTGCCAGTTTGGCAACATCGTACATCCATTCGTAGAAGACTGTTGGCTCGTTGTAGGTGAAGGATATCGACCGACAGCCCAGTTTCTTCGCTCTCTCCACCGCTGCTTCTGGAGACAAGAAGAAGCTGTTCACCTCTTCCGGTCTCCTGACCGCCAGATGCCAGTTGTGACAATAGGTGCACTTGAAATTGCAGCTTGCAGTGCCGAAGCACAGCGACGAAGTCCCGGGGAGGAAATGGAGAAGAGGTTCTTTCTCCACCGGGTCTATATGTGCCGCTCCAATCATCCCATAGACCAGGCTGTAGAGTCTGCCTTCTCTATTCTCCCTTGCTTCACAATACCCCCTCTGCCCTTCAGGAATAATGCAGTTCCGAAAACAGAGGCGGCACTGGACTCTGCCGTTACCCAGTTCCATCCAGTGTCTTGCCAGGACTGGACCGGCTTCGCCTATCACAGGATTTTGAGACGGTGGGACACCTGCTGGAGGTGACGGGTGCGAGGTAATGTCCCATACTACTACCGCTCCGATGACAATGAAAGACAGCAAAACGAGGATTTCCACAATGCGCCGAATTTGCCTCATATCTCTCATCTTCTCCTCACTTCTTATCGCTGATAGTATATCACTGCCCGCACCGGCCTAACATAACGGGGAAGAAACGCCAAGTAAAGTGGTAGAATAAGGCTGGCAGTCCTTTTGACAGGAAACCGGGACTATCAGGGTGTAACATAGAATGCTGGAACTGTTTGTTGCCGGACTTATTCTGGGCGCAAGCCAATGTGCTCTTTCTTGCGGTCCCCTGCTGGTCTTCTACGTCGCCGGCGCCGCGCAGGGATGGAAGGAAGGAACTAAGGCAACCATCGCTTTTTCCTCGTCCCGGCTCCTTGCCTATACCTTCCTCGGGGCTATAGCTGGACTTGCCGGTATGAGCCTGGTCGACCTCTTCGAGGGGGGAACATTCATTCTGTGGGTCCAGTTTGCCACCGGCATTTTCGTCCTCTTGCTGGGGACTCTGATTATCATAGGCAAGAACCCGCATCTCCATGTATGCCATTATTTGAACCGCCATACTGTTAATAACAGTCTTTTGTCTATGGGTATTCTAGGTTTTCTCATCGGCATCGTTCCCTACTGTGCTCCATTTCTCGGCATTCTCACTTACATCGCCATAGCCGCCAAAGACCCATTACTGGGAGGACTATATGGTTTCCTGTTTGGTCTGGGTGCAGCACTGATTACCCCACTGATAATCGTAGGTCCGCTCGCCAGTTTGGTGCCAAAGATATTCAAGAGCCCGCTATTGCTGCAAGTCTTCACTCGCCTGTCAGGAGTCGTTTTGCTGCTTTTCGGCATCAGGTTAATACTTAATATTGTAGGAAATCTATGAGACATGTCTTGCTCGCCCTGAAAGTCATCTCGCTTCTAACTCTGGGACCTATAATCGTCCTCGGCTCTTTAAGGCTCGAGATAACTGGTGGCATATTGGGCTGCCCCTTCCCACTGCCGTTTATCATGTGCAACTCCTGTCCGGTGTTCTGCACTTTCGGCATCATCCGTACTGGACTCTTCTACGGTATCCTGGGTGGGAGCATCCTTGCCGGCAGGGTGTTCTGCGGCTCTTTTTGTCCTGGAGGTGCCATCCAGGACCTGCTGTTCAAGCTACCGGTGAAAAAACTTTCCCTGCCACTGAGCCTCGACCGAGCTTCGAGGTATCTTAAGTATTTCCTCGCCGTTGTTGTTGTCCTTCTAGTGCTCCAGGCTACTGGACTCTGGCAGTCGATCCCCCTGATTGGAAGCTTGTGGCTCTGGCTCATCGGGTATGCAGCCCAAATAAACAGCGCCCTGATTGCCCTGATTATCACCTCACTCGCCTTATCCATTTTCCTGAGCCGTGCCTTCTGTCGCTACCTTTGCCCTCTAGGTGCCTGGATTTCCCCGTTCAACAGGAACTGCCTGCTGATGCTTCAGCACAATACCGGCAACTGTATTCAGTGCCAGGAATGTTCCCGGAAATGCCCGGTTGGCGCCTTGATTGCCCCCGTTGGCTGGGACTCGACCGAGTGTCTCCGTTGCTTGGAATGCTATGCCGCTTGTAAAACCGGCGGCTACAGTCTCAAGCTGAACACCTGACACGTCGCTCAGGGAGTACCAGATGCCAGTTTGCTCTCCAGCAAGGGTATTATCTCAGGGTTGAGAAGGAACCTCTCAATCTTTACCGAGACGTCAATAGGTAACTTGGGTAGAGCATGTCGAGACTTAAGCTCCTCAGCCAGCTCCGTCTTTTTCAAGGCAAAATCGGCCTCAGACAGGCTACGCACCTCTTCGGCAAAAGCTATGAGCCATTCTTTCTCTGCTTCTTCATCCAGCATGTAGCCTTTAGGCAGGTGCCTCTTCATGTGCTCTATCACTCGCTGGGCTATTTTTTCTTTCCTGTCTTCAAACGCAGCCTCTGGCATCTCTCTCAATCTTGTCAATTGACGCACTATTCCCTCCGTACCACCAGCCTGACCGGCAGCGCCTGGCTTGGGTGCTATCAGGCAGGGTACATAGTGCTCTAAGGTATAAAGCTGGTGCGGCTCCAGTATCTCCTTTATCTCCAGCGCTAGCTGGGTAATCTCATTCTGATACTCCATCCTGGCTTCTTCCACCATCCCGCTAGCCCTGTGCACTTGCTCTTTCAAATCATCGGAGATGTTCTCCCCCCGAAGTAGCTTGTCTCTTAATTCCTGCAGTGTCTGCAATACCTCAGTCGCCTCTGGACTATCTTCATTTACACTCGCCAAAAAGTCAGCCTTTAGCTGCTTGGCTTCCTCGGCTTTGTCGATGATAAACCGCATCTGCTCTCTGTCCAGTTCGAGCCCGTTTATCAGGTTGAGCAGCTTAATCTGGGTAGTAATCTCCCTGAACTCGTCGACATACTTCGTCGATTCCCCCAGAGCAGCCTTGGTCGAGCCGAAGACCAGCAGGACACCGAGAATCAACAGGATAAGAAAAACTCTTTTGCTCATCACGCCCTCCTTTTTAGCTTACTATCGAGCACTTCGCCTAGCACATTGGTGTACCTCGCTATAGACTCGTCCAAGTATCAATTGTAGCAGCGGAATGTTATCTCAGTTTTGCCAGCATGTAAAAGTTTCGTAAAAATCACCAGGGCAGAGGAGCTTGGAACCTCAGCCCTGG
>DTZC01000102.1 GCA_012961565.1 Dehalococcoidia bacterium | reverse complement strand
TTTTCAGGCACCGGCACAATGCCACACCTATCACAGTACACCATTGGAATGGGCGCTCCCCAGTAACGCTGACGGGAGATAAGCCAGTCACGTAGGCGATAGGTAACAGCCCGTTTCCCCCAACCTTTCTTTTCCATATAATCGCAAATAGATTCAAAACCCTGTTCGCTGGACAGTCCATCGAACTGGCCTGAGTTAACCATAGTGCCAGCTTCAGTATAAGCAGCCTCCAAATCCTCGCCACACCAGCCTGGAGGTGTAATGACCACCCGTATGGGCAGCTTATATTTCTTGGCGAATTCAAAGTCCCGCTGGTCATGTGCCGGCACGCCCATCACTGCCCCGGTTCCGTAGCTCAGCAGAACATAATCAGCGACCCAGATGGGTACCGGCTCGCCATTGAGCCTGTTTATCACATAGCTGCCCAGAAAAACGCCGGTTTTCTCTCTCTCCAGAGCTGTCCTTTCGATTTCGGTCTGTCTCTGCGCCTGATAGATATATTCCTCCACCTCGGCTTTGCGCTCAGGCGCGGTAAGCAATGGGACCAGAGGATGCTCTGGTGCCAGAACGAAGAAAGTTACCCCGAAGATAGTATCGGGACGGGTGGTAAACACCCTTATCTCCTTAGCATCAACACCTTCATGCTCTAGAGCAAAGGAAATCTCGGCGCCAGTGCTTTTACCAATCCAGTTCCTCTGCATAGTTTGTATGCGCTCAGGCCAGTCTATCTTGCTGAAGTCTAAGAGCTCATCGGCGTACTTGGTGATGCGGAAAAACCACTGCTCCAGCATCCTTTTAAGCACTGCTGCCCCGCAGCGCTCACATGACCCCTCCACCACCTGCTCATTAGCCAGAACCGTCTGACAATCAGGGCACCAGTTTACTGGCGCTTCAGCCCGATAAGCCAAGCCAGCCTCATAAAGTTTGAGGAAAAACCACTGCGTCCATTTGTAATATTCAGGTAGGCAGGTGACCACTTCACGGTTCCAGTCATAGATTGCCCCCATGCTCCTCAGTTGACGACGCATGTTTTCCACGTTTTCCATTGTCCAGGTATAAGGGTGGATGCCATGCTTGATAGCTGCATTTTCTGCAGGCAAGCCAAAAGCATCAAAGCCCATGGGATGCAGCACATTGTAGCCCTGCATCCGCTTAAACCTGGCGTGGACGTCGGAAGGTGCCATGGCATACCAGTGTCCGATGTGAAGGTCGCCCGAGGTGTAGGGGAACATGGTCAGAGCGTAGAACTTGGGGCGCTGGCTGTCCTCAGTGACCTCATAAAGCCGGTCATCTGCCCATTTCTGTTGCCACTTGCTTTCAATTTCGGAAGCATTATACTTCATCACCATATCAGGCTGATTTTATCCCCTCGTGGCTACCCAGTCAACCTTGCCAGTTGGGCATACCATTACCTGATTCAAGGGAGTGCGTGGTAGAATAGGTGGTGATGAGCGGCAGGTTGAGCAAGGCGGCGCTGCTGGAGTGGCGGTGGACAAGAGGCGATCTCTCCATGGGGATGACGCGCTGTGGCGGGACTGAGCTTCGCTGGGGGGAACGGACCTACGTGATGGGGGTTATCAATGTCTCTCCCGATTCCTTTTCCGGTGATGGGCTGGACAGTGTAGAGGCTGCTGTAGCTCAAGCGCGGAGGTTTGTAGCGGATGGAGTGGATATAATCGATGTTGGCGGTGAATCGACACGTCCGGGGTCAACTCCGATATCGGTTGATGAGGAACTGCGGCGAGTGGTGCCGGTGCTAGAGCAGCTAGCTAAGGAAGTGACAGTGCCTGTGAGCGTTGACACTTACAAGCTTGAGGTAGCGCGGCGGGCGCTGGATGCCGGGGCGCAGATGTTAAATGATATCTGGGGACTGAAACAGGAGCCGAGACTGGCTGAACTGGCTGCAGAGAGGGATGTGCCCATAATACTGATGAGCAATCAGAGAGACAAGCCACGGCGCTATATCGTAGCGGCGGTGATATCGGACCTGAAGAGGTCGATAGATCTGGCGCTGGATGCTGGTGTGCCCTGGGAGAATATTATTATCGACCCGGGTATCGGTTTTGGTAAGACGCTGGAGCAGAACCTGGAGCTGGTGCGGCGGCTGGATGAGCTTAAAGCGCTGGGAAGACCGATATTGCTGGGCACCTCGCGTAAGTCGATGATTGGACTGGTGCTTGACTTGCCCCCGGAACAGCGCCTCGAAGGTACTGCTGCCAGTATTGCTATCGGTATCGCCCGGGGTGCTGATATGGTGCGGGTGCATGATGTCAGAGAGATGCGGCGGGTGTGCCAGATGAGCGATGCGATTATCCGTGGGATACGGGTTTAAGCGATGGCTATTGCCTATCTTGGTCTCGGCTCCAACCTGGGAGACAGGAAGCAAAACCTGGCGCAAGCCCTGGAGTTGATGTCACAGCATCTGGTGGTGGAGCAGGTCTCCTCCATCTATGAGACGGAGCCGGTGGGGTATGAGCGGCAGCCCCGCTTCCTCAATCTGGTGTGCCGTGTGTCCGTCAGGGTAAGTCCCGAGCAACTGCTGCACTTGGTGAAGAAAATCGAAGCCAAAATGGGGAGGAGGTCTGCTTTCAGAAATGCTCCTAGAGTTATCGATATCGATATACTTTTCTATAATGGCGATATTGTCAGCAGTGGCGAGTTGACCATACCGCATTCCCGCTTGGCGGAGCGGGCTTTCGTGCTGGTGCCGCTGGCTGAAATTGCTCCGGACATGGTCCATCCTGGGAATGGAAAGGCTATCAAAGAGTTGCTGGCAATTCTGGGTGAGGTGAGTGGGGTTTGTAGATATGCCGATGCCCCAGAGCTATGAATAGGAGGCAAGATGTACCAGGTATCTGTTGAAGCTCATTTTGATGCTGCCCACTATCTCAGGGGCTATGGTGGCAAATGCGAGGCCTTGCACGGGCATCGCTTCAAGGTGGTGGTCACCTTAAAGGCTGGAAAGCTTAATCAGACGGGGCTAGCCTATGATTTTGTGGAACTCAAGCATCACCTGGGTGAGGTGCTCGCCCGGTTTGACCATACGTGCCTTAATGAGGTGCCACCTTTTGACAGGCTGAACCCATCTTCGGAGAATATCGCTGCCACCATTTATGGGGAGTTAAAGGGACGCTTTCCTGATGGGGTAACCCTGTCAAGCGTGGAGGTCTGGGAGTCTCCCCAGAGCGGGGTGACATATAGTCCTGACTAGAGTTACCACTGTACCGAGGAGTTGTCTGGAGATATGGCTTTACCCGGGGCAAACTGGTCTGCTAGGAGTTCTAGAGATCGGGTGGTAACAGGTTAGGTATACTTTCGGTGATGGGATAGGAGTGGTTGCACTTGGCGCAAAACAGTGACCCGGTGATTACCTCGTCATCCTTTTCCTCGGTTACGGTGAGTTCAAGCGAGCCTTTGCATACCGGACAGGCTAATATATCCATCAATTCCTTTTTCATGTGAAGGCTGCTGTATCAAAGTTTCCACTAATCGCCGGCGTGTCGCTCTACCTGAACAGGTAGCTCCAGATGGGCATCTTCACATACTTGGTGACTGTTCTTTCTTTAAGCACTGGCATGGGGACTTCGCGGTACTTGGTCACGTCGCGATATTTGGTCACCGTCCGGTATTTGATTACTTCCTCGGGATAGCTCACTTTGATGACTACCCGTCCTTGACCGCCAGTGGGGTAATAGAAGTAAGGATAGGGGCAGCAGATGCTATCGTCATCGTCAGGACAAACTGGGCAGGTGATGGTGTAGACGTATGGGTAGTAATAGCCGTGGATATTTATGGTGACGGTGGAATCTGGCTTATCTACCTTGAATGTGTGAGACCAGTTGCCGGTATAGATATAGGAATCATAGATGGTCTCGGTACGGGTCTCGGTAGTGGTATATGGTTCAGTGTCGGTGTAGCTTTCGCTTACGGTATATGGCTCTCTCTTTGTCTCTGTGTCCCAGTAGCTTTCGGTTACCTGGATGGGGACTGTTTTGAGGGGCAGGGCGAATATGATGGCTATGATGACGATAGGAGCTAGAGCTGCGACGATAAACCTCCAGTGATTCTTGAGAAAGCTCTTGAATTTGCTGACCACACTAACCTCCTTACAGCTTTGTCCCTTGTTGTTTATTTTATTATAGCACGGTGGTCATGTTCTAGCATCTTGCCCCGGGCTCCCTTATTGGGTTAGACTGGTAGTGGTTCATAATAATAGACGGAAAGGGGAAAGCCTGTGGTAAAGTTGACGTTTTACGGTGGTGTCGGCGAAATTGGCGGGAACAAGATACTGCTGGAGGATGGAGAGCGCCGGTTACTCCTGGACTTCGGCTTCCCTTACAAGCGGCATAAGCAGTTTTACGAGGAGTATCTGAAGCCGCGAAGTGGTGCCGGGTTGCTTGACCCTCTGGTGATGGGCTTACTACCGCCGCTGGAGGGCCTGTATCGGAATGACCTGGCTACTCCCGAGCTGTGGCAGCGGTTTCGAGGGGCTGGGGGTTATCGGAGGCTAGAGGGGATAGACGGGGTGTTACTGTCCCATGCTCATCTTGACCACTCGGGACATATCGCCTTTCTGAGACAGGAGATACCAGTGTTTACCACCGCGGTGACTGCCTTCATTTCTAAAGCGATGCAGGACTCGGGAAAAGCTGATTTTGACCAGCAGGTGTGTTATTTCAGCCCCACGATACGCACCCGTCCAGCCGGGTGGAAACAGGAAGCCTGCATCAGTAGTGATACGGCGAGACAACAACGGCAATTCCGCCTTGCCGACACCAGTCCAGAAAGCTTGAGCCCCGAGGCAGTCCAGTTCTGGAGATGGGGCTTCTGGGAGAAGACGCCAAGGCAGAAGGAGCTAATCAGCTATCCGTTGCAGGCTCATACTGGTGGTCGCTTCAACTTGCGTTGTTTTCCCGTAGACCACTCCATCCCCGGCGCCTGTGCCTGGGGTATTGAGACCAGTTCGGGTTGGATTGTCTACAGCGGTGACTTGCGGCTTCATGGGAAACGGGCTGGTCTTACTTATAAGTTCCTTGAGGAGGCAAGAAAGCTGCATCCCAGGGTACTAATGGTCGAGGGCACCAATGTGCTCCGCGAAACAAATGTGGCTGAGCGGGAGGTGTATGAAAACGGTCTCAGGGCTATTGGCAAGGCAAGCAGCTTGGTCATTGCCGATTTTTCTCCTAGAGACGTGGACCGCTTGCTTACCTTCCTGCAGATTGCCAGAGACACAGATAGAAAGCTGGCTATACTGCCCAAGGACGCCTATCTGTTGAAGACCATGCGTCTGCTGGAGGGGAACATCCCCGATATTGCCCGGGATGATAGCATTGTCATCTATCAGGATACCATTGCCAGCAGGTCTCCTCGCTTGTGGATACAAAATATCTGCAAGGAATACAGCAGCAAGATTGTGCTTGCTGCCGATGTCAGTTCATCTCAGGACAAGTTCATCCTGTGCTTTAGTTTTTTTGACCTCAATGAACTGCCCAGCATCTGTCCCCGACCGGAGAGTCTGTATGTTTATAGCTCCAGTGAACCTCATGATGAGGAACAGGAGATTGACTTCCGCCGCCTGCATGAGTGGTTGACTCATTTTGGAATCAAAGGTTTTGGTCTACCGGTGAAGAATGGTGATAGATGGCGGATACCCGATGGGGAATGGGGACTTCATGCCTCAGGTCATGCCTGCGGTCCAGACCTAATTGAGATTGTACAGCAGATACAGCCCGAGGTGGTTATTCCTGTCCATTGCGAGCAGCCTGATTTTTATCGGAGTCACTTGGGCGATGGGATTGAAGTTATTCTGCCGACTGTAGGCGGCACCGTTGAGATATAAGGTGGCGATTGTGTGCGATTTTCGTGGTGACTGCTGTTTCACATCAAGGTGTGTGTGGGCGGAGGCTTACAGGGATAGTGCCAGGGTGAGATACAGTTGTGCAGCTTGCACCACCTGTCGGAAAGAGATGGACTCCTCTGGCGTGTGGGCTACCTCCAGACGTCCTGGTCCCAGGATGATTGGGTCCACTCCGGCATTCCAGAGCACATTTCCGTCAGAGTGGCTTCTGAAGTCCTGAGGCTCCCAGGGAAGGGACATTTTTCGGTAGGTCTCCTTTAGCCTAGCTATCAGTGGTCTATCTAGTGATATGCGGTAGCCGGCGTGGGTGTCTTCAAACTTCAAGCGAGTATTCAAGCTGGGGGTGCTAGCACCTATCTCTTTGACTAGCTGTTCCAGCTCTGTCTTCAGGATGTCAAGTCTGGAATTAGGTGGCAGGTGGAGGTCAAGCCAGGCTTCACAGGTATCGGGTACCACAAAGCCACCGGGAAAGCTGCAGAGTTCTTTGATGTTGTACACCAGTCCATAAGGTGACGGGACAGCATACTCAGTGATTTTTAGCAGGAGCTTCAGCATAGCCTCGATTGCATTCTGCCCCAGTTCGGGCATAGAGGAATGGGCTCTTTTGCCCTCGGTGCGAAAGGGGACTTCCAGATATCCGTAGTGTCCCAGGCAGGGGGACAAGTTAGTAGGTTCGCCAATCACTGCCCAGGGAAAGCTGTATTCACGGACAAGTGCTTTGGCGCCGCTATTGTCTTCCTCTTCGCCGACTACCAGGGCTAATCCGACAGGAGGTGGGGTTCCTGGAGTGGTAAACAGGACAGTGAGTGCTTCAATCATGGCGGCGCAGCCTGCCTTCATGTCCACGCTGCCCAGTCCAAAGATACTGTCGCCTTCTTGGCGGAAGCCGAAGTCCTCGAGGTTATAGGCAGTAATGGTATCGAGGTGTCCTACGAAACAAAGCTCGACTTCGTCTCTGTGCTCTGGGAAGACGATCAGGTTGAAGCGGTTTTCACTAACCTCCTGTTTGATTAGCGGCAAGTCGAGCTTTCTAAGATACGCTTCCACATATTCTACGACCTTCTCTTCTTTCCCCGAGGGGCTGTATATGTCCAGAAGGTCCTTAAGGAGCTTTTTCAACCTTTGCGGTGTTACGGTTATCGCATTATCTCCCTGACGTAGAGTTTTCATTGCTGATTGGCTGTTTTGCCTGCCTTCTTAGCCCGGCGGAGGGTTTTAGCCAGCCAGACATGGTGGCTGGTCACGGTGAAGCCGATTGACTTAAAGAAGGCAATAGCTATTTCGTTATCGGCGTCGGTGTCAGCTATAACCATTCTCACTCCGTCTTTACGCAGCCTTTCTTCCAGCTTCCGGTAAAGGCGGTATCCTAAGTTGGTCCTTTGGAAGGACTCGTCAATTCCTATCCAGCTAAGATACCCGTATTTCTTCCAGGCAGTGCCACCCTTTTCGATGGTAGTGCCGATGATGAAGCCAACGATTTGTCCCTCCGCCTCGGCGACCAGACAGTAATCAGGGTCGGAGGTGAAATAGTCGGTGACTTCATACTGGTCCCAAGTGCGGTAGAGGATGGGAAATTCCTCACTGGTAAAGAGCTGTTCGCCGAGGTGATAAACAGCGCTGATGTCGTCGATGTCCATCTGCCTGATGGTCACTTCGACCTTCCTTTTGTTAGCGATGTCTTCTGATGGCATGTATCCTTTTCTCCCAGTCCAGGGGTGTCCCTCCTACCGGTAAAGGTAAGGCTTGGTGGCAGCTTGTACTCCTGCTGACAACCAGGATATGCTGCTATTATAATTGCCACCAGCTGCCAAGTCCATTTAGTGGATCCTGATACTTCTAGCCGTGGCATTTGTTACTTTGTCCTGATAGCTGCTTGGCGGTTATAAGGCTGGTTGTGGTATATTGGTCTAAAGCGGAGGTAAAGATGGCACGTGGATATGAGATAAATGAGCTGGCTAAAGAAGAGTCCTGGCGGATGTTCCGCATAATTGGGGAGTTGGTGGAGGGATTCGACAGTCTGTCGGGGATAGAGCCAGCAGTAACTATATACGGCTCGGCGAGGCTTGAGTCGGATGATGTTCTCTATGAGCAGACTAGGGAGATAGCCCGGCGGTTGGGAAGTTTGGGCTTCAACATAATAACCGGGGGTGGGCCTGGAGTAATGGAGGCTGCCAACAGAGGGGCAGCCGAGGCTGGGGTTGCCTCAATCGGGCTGAATATAGAATTGCCAGAGGAGCAGACATCGAACCCTTACACCACCAGGTCAATAATGTTCCACCATTTCTTTGTGCGTAAGGTGATGCTGGTGAAGTATGCCACCGCCTTTGTCATAATGCCCGGCGGACTGGGGACGCTTGATGAATTGACCGAGGTGCTGACACTGATGCAAACGCATAAGATAAGGCCTTTCCCGGTAGCGCTATATGATAGCACGTACTGGAACGGCTTTCTGGACTGGCTGCGTAATTGTGTTATGGCTAGGAAGTTCATTTCCGAGGAGGACTTTGACTTACTCAGAATCTGTGATACAGCGGACGAGGTGATTGAGACGGTACAGGAGTGGTTTGTAAAGCAGAAAGTTGTGGGCAAAAAGGCGCTGGTAGGATAGTCCAGCTTGCTTCCTACTACGCTCCCGTCTCCATATCTCTGGCGGCAGATTGAGGGCGGGGAATGGGGTGCTTGATACGGTAACATTGGTGCTATAATTAGGCGATTTGAGGAGGTAGCCAATGCCAGAACTGAGAACAGCTATAAATGTGTTGATAATAGTGGTTACTGTTTGCATAGCGATGCTCATCGGTGATTTCATAGGTAATAGGGTGGGACGGGTGCCTTTCGCCTTGGCTCTGGGGGTTATTGTGCTTGTGGCATTCGTGGGCTTTGGTGTCTATGCGGCGATTGTGCTCATCGGGAGCTAGGGCGCTGGGATAGGTGCAGAGAGGTTGATTATTAGAGCAACGAGTCAGGAATTTTGATGGAAGGTGGTATGCAGCCTGATTTATGGTCGCTTTATCGGCAGATGCTGCGCAGCCGGCGGTTTGAGGAGGCTGTTACCAGCTTATGGGAGCAAGGCAAAATCTCTGGAGAGATGCACTTGGGGGTAGGGGAAGAGGCTATTGCTGCTGGAGTAGCAGCGCATGTAAGGGATGGTGATGCCATGGCGCTTGACCACCGCGGCACACCGCTGATGGTCGCCCGGGGTGTTGACCCAGTGCTTTTGTTGCGAGAGTTTCTGGGTAAAGGGGATAGTCTGTGTGGTGGCAGGGGCGGTCATATGCATTTATTCTCTGGCGAGCATCTGGTGGCGTCTTCAGGGATTGTGGGTGCAACGGGACCTGTAGCTGCAGGCTTTGCCCTGGCGGCTCAGCTTCTGCACCCAGGGAGAATAGCCGTTGCTTTCTTCGGAGATGGCGCTATGAATCAGGGGATGCTGCTGGAGTCGTTAAATCTGGCTGTTGCCTGGAAGCTGCCAGACAAGGGATGGAGAGAGCCAGAAGTGGTGATGGTCTGACATTTCTATTGGCTCACTGTCCCTGTCCTGAAGGGCACTTTTTGGGCTATCTCTTGCTTCGGAGCTCTTTGAAATCGATGAAAGAAATGTTGGGACCGATACTCCGTTCCTTACCAGCAAGAAAAGGGGCATCGCTAGGTGAGCGTATTGTCAGTCTGGGTAGGATGGCGTCTTTGATTGGTCAAACGGTTGCGGAGAAGTACAGTAGGCGCCGCGACCCTGTTTATCGTGCCAGGCAGAGATTGAAAGGGGAGAAATCGCATCTGGACAAGATTGGGAAAGAGGTAGAGAGAGAAATTCAAGAGGTTTTGGAAGCTGCGTTGAGGTAGTGAGAGAAACAGATGAGGATGCTGGGTTTTGCCGAGGCTATAGATGATGCCCTAGATCAGGTGATGGCAACTGACCTGAAGGTCGTGGTCTTCGGAGAGGATGTCCATGCGCCGCGTGCGAACCTCTTTGTACGGTTCGGGGAGCGGAGGGTTCGTCCTGCTCTCATAAGTGAGGCGGCATTTGTTGGGGCCGCAGTGGGGGCTGCCATGGCTGGGCTGCGACCGGTGGTGGAGGTGATGATAGTGGACTTCATCGGGGTTGCTATTGATGCACTGCTTAATCACGCCGCCAAGCTGGAGGCATTCTCTGGAGGTAAATGGAAAGCGCCTATGGTCGTCAGGGCTCCCTGTGGTGGCGGTTACGGTGATGGGGGGCAGCATGAGCAGAGTTTGTGGGGCTGGCACATATTCTGGGGTTGGCTGTTGTCGTCCCCTCAAATCCTGCCGATGCTGGCGGGTTGATGCTGTCAGCGATTGAATGTGAAGGACCGGTGGTCTATCTGGAGCACAAGCTTCTCGCCAGCAACATGCTAGATTTCCTGGGGTCAGGTGGGCGCAAAACTGTGCAATATGACGTACCAGCAGAGGGCAGTAGCGCTCCGGTTTCTGATGAGTGGACGCCGCTACCGCTGGGGAAGGCAGCCACTCGGCGCGAAGGCAGGGACATTACTCTGGTGAGCATGGCTGTAGGAGTCCACCGTTGTTTGGAGGCTACGGCAGTCTTGGAGAAGAAAGGCGTTTCTGCTGGGGTGTTGGATCTGAGAACGGTCTCGCCGCTGGATAAAGATACCTTGTGCCAAGCTGTTTCCAAAAGCGGATGTCTGCTGGTGGTGGATGAGGACTACCGGGACTTCGGTCTTTCGGGCGAACTTGCCGCTGTGGTGCTCGAGGCTGGGATTCCGCTGAAGTATGGACGTGTTTGTACCGAGGAGACAATACCTTATTCCCGCGAGCTCGAGGACCAGGTACTGCCCGGTACTAGACGCATTGTGGAGAGGGCATTGAAGCTGCTGGAGCAGTAGCCAACCAAGGAAAGTGCGCCCACTAATAGGAGTTGAAAGAGGCAATTTTTGTCCAGAGGTTCCCGGTTATGCTGTGAGCTGATTCTGGGGGGGTCGTAGTAACCCAGTGCTAACAGATATCTATCTTCTTCTGCTGCGGCACATTTAGTGCAGCTTTGATCGCTCCTTCGTCAAACCAGCTTATAAAACAGGTCCCCAAGCCTAATTCTACAGCTTGAAGCACGAAATGCTCGCAGGCTATGCCTGTCAGGTGATATTCTGTGCCGCGATACATGCCGCCTACTCTAGCAAGGAACTTGGATTTTTCAGAGACGACAGCGACGATGACTGGTGTTGTCTTGCAAAAGGAATTTGTGGAATAGACACCGCTGAATGCAACATCACACAGCCTCTTTATTAATTGTCTATCATCAACGACTATAAATTTCCAGGGCTGCGAGTTGCACGCTGATGGAGCCAGCCTTGCCACCTCGAGGCACATCACAATTTTCTCCAGCCCGACCGCCTTATCTATGAAGTTCCTTACACCTTTCTGCGTTTTATAGGTTCTAGTAGAGTCATAGCCTTTATCCACCCCTCTTGGAAAATCGAAGGCTTGGGCAGACCTAAAGGTCTACCCCTAATCTAAGGCGAGCGTGTCAAATGGCTCGGGTTCTTGTTAGCTTTGTCTCAGGATACTTTCTGTCCGCCTCTGCCCAGGTTGTAGATTTCTTCTACCTTCACCTTCACCGCAGCCTTAGGTGGGATCGGGATTTTCAGTGTTTCTGCCAGTTTCTGGGCTGCGGCGTAAAGCTCTCCTGTAGTGATTATCTCTGCGGTGCCGACGAAGCGGTAGCCCTGCATTTTGCTCCGGTCGACTACGGCGATGGCTATCTTGGGATTTTTCTGCAAGTTCTCCCAAGTGTGTCCGCCAGTAAGCTCGAAGAATAAGATGTGCTCGTCATCGAAGACGCGGGTGCTGCCCTTGGTAGCGATGTTGGGAGCACCCTCCGGGCTGGCAGTGGCAATGAATGCCTGCTGATTGGCAATCAATGCCTTCATCTCTTCAGTTAATTTTGCCACATTCCTCCTCCGTTTCTTAATATTTGTGAGGTGCATTATAAAGTAGTGGCTTTGCTGCCGCAATAAGACCTGTTGTGATTTTTAGCGGTTTCGAATACCCAGAGCAATCTTGAGGCTTACTTCTGTGGGGATCACAATTTGTTGATGCCCATCATAATGACAGGGGAGGTCAATTCGAATTCCTGCTCGTGCCCTATTTTGACGAGAGATGCTGGGGATGTTACCATTTGGCGTTGGATTTGGACTTAAGACTATGGGTATTAGGTGAAAGGAGCAAGGTATGGTTTCGTTTAGTCCCAGCGAAGAGCAGCAGATGATTATGAATATGGTGAGGCAATTTGCCGTCAATGAGATGCGGAAACATTACCGGGAGTGCGATGAGAATGGTGGAATCCCTGCTGGTATTATTGAGGCTGCTTGGCAGCTGGGTTTGGTGTCTAATTGCATTCCAGAGGAGTATGGTGGAGTAGGAGGCGAACGTTCGATGGTCACAGGAGCGCTTATTGCCGAGGAGCTAGCCTGGGGCGACTTAGCCATGGCAATGCACATCCTCTGTCCGGCATTGGTGGTGTTGCCTGTCTTGGATATGGGCACCGAGGAGCAAAGGAAGAAGTACCTACCCGCTTTTTGTGGTGATAAGTACAAGGCAGCAACTGCAGCTCTTATTGAGCCCCGGTTTGATTTTGACCCTTACAGCCTTTCGACTTCTGCCAGGCTGGATAATGGTAATTATGTACTCAGCGGGCAGAAGTGCTATGTGCCGCTGGCTGCTGATGCTGAGCTATTGCTGATATATGCTAGTCTAGACGGTCAGAGTCAATGCTTCATTATCGAGCGGGACACAGTGGGACTGGACATCGGGGAGCGGGAGAAAAATATGGGAATAAAGGCTTTAGCCACTTATGAGCTTGCTCTAAAGGACTGCCGTGTGTCCAAGGGGAATCGCCTTGGTGCTGAGAACGGGTGTGATTTCGCTCGCATTATGAACTGCTCACGGGTGGCGCTGGCGGCGATGGCCGTGGGAGTGGCTAGAGCAGCTTTTGAGTATTCCAGAGACTATGCCAAGGAGCGTGTTGCCTTCGGTGAGCCTATTGCTGCTCGCCAGGCTATTGCTTTTATGCTGGCTGAGATGGCAATCGAAATCGATGCCACCAGGCTGATGGTGTGGGAGGCTGCCTGGAAATTGGACCGTAGGGAGGAGGCAACCAGAGAGGCATCTCTGGTTAAGCTATATGCCGATGATATGGCGATAGTGACAACTGACAGGGCGGTCCAGATTCTAGGTGGGCATGGCTATGTGCGTGAGCATCCGGTAGAGCTGTGGTTGAGGAATGGTCGAGGATTCGCCACCTTCGATGGCATGGCTATGGTGTAAGAGGAGGTATGACGTGATGATAGATTTTGAATTGACGCCAGAACAGCAGGAGGCGATAAGACAAGCTCACAAGCTTGCCGAGGAGCTGTTTCGTCCTGTGAGTCGTTATTATGACGAGCACGAGCATGAAAGCCCGCAGGATGTCATCAGCACGTTGTGGGAGAAAAGACGCGAAGGCAGCTTTTTCGGGGGGCTGGACGTAACGGCAGCGCTCAGGGTGGAGGAGCTTTGCTGGGGCGATGCCGGTCTTTACTTGTGTGTGCCGGGTCCCGGTCTTGGCGGCGCTGCTATCTTTGCCACCGGCACCAGAGACCAATTGCAGCGTTTTCTAGGCAGCTTCAATGAAGGGGGACCGAAGTGGGGTGCCATGGCAATGACCGAGGCCGGTTGTGGTTCAGATACTTCTGCCATCAGCACCACCGCGGTACGTGATGGTGACGAGTGGGTACTCAACGGGGAGAAGATTTTTGTCACCTGGGGGAAAAGGGCCCTGGAGGACTCTGAGGGCTTTGTAGTGGTCTGGGCGACTGTAGATAAAGCGGCAGGTCGGGCTGGCATAAAGTCGTTTGTAGTGCCAGCGGGGACTCCAGGCGTGAGAGTGGAGAAGTTGGAAAAGAAACTAGGTATAAGGGCTAGTGATACTGCTACCATTGTTTTCGACGATTGCCGTATT
>DTZC01000101.1 GCA_012961565.1 Dehalococcoidia bacterium | reverse complement strand
GAGATTCCTTGCACAGGCCAGGGTTGCCTGCCTGGAGAAGCCTTTTGATGCCGAGCAGTTGAAGGAAGAGGTGCAGCGTGCCTTGACTCGTAGGCAGTAGCAAGTCCTCCCTTTGCCAAAAGAAGTCTGCTGTATTCGTGAAGAATCATATCGGCGATATTCGTCCAACTGAATTCAGCGATTGCCGCCCGCCTGAAGTCAATATATTTACTTCCGCTCTTACTCCCAGAAAGAAACTGGCGCAGCTCCCTTGCCAGTCCGAGAACTGAGTTATCAGCGGCTATCTGTCCAATTTCGCTGTGGCGTACGATTTGTCTCAGTCCGCCAATATCAGCAGCCACTATAGGTGTACCACAGGCTAATGATTCCAGCGCTACCATACCGAAGCTTTCGTAATACGAGGGAATAACGCAGATGTCAGCAGCGTTGTAAAACAACGGCAGTTTCTCATGTGCCACAGCCCCAACGAAAGCAACACAGTGTTCAATACCAAGTTCACCTGCCAGTCTTTGAAGTGCCGCTACCTGATTATGACTGTGCCGATCACCGCCGACAACCATCAGCAGTGGTGGCTGTTTATCATTTAGGTACTTCAGCGCCCTCAACAGGCGGTCAAGCCCCTTTAGAGGGTCGATTCTGCCCACAAACAATAACACTTTCTGGTGGTCCAGGTTGAGTTCTCTTCTTGCTGCCTCCCTGTCTCCTGGTTTAAACAGGTCCAGGTTAACGCCGCAGGGGATGACGGCAATCTTTTGTGCTGCAGCACCGTAATGTCTGACCAGTTCTTCCCTTTCCCTTTCCGTCGCCGCAATAATACGGTGGCAGCAGGCTACCACCTGGCGTTCACTTTCTATCCGCAACTCGGTTTCGCCTTCGCCTATGCCGATGCTGTTTTTCACTGCGCCCAGAGTATGGAACATGACGACATGGGGTACTCGCCACCAGCTCTGTAGCTGCTTGCCCACCAGGCCTGACAGCCAGTAATGGCTATGAATCAAGTCATAATGAATGGCGCGGGACCTTCGGAAACTCTCCACACCGCATATGAACTTCCGCAGACAGGAGTATAGAGCCACCTTAGGCATTTCCTCATGAGCATCGGTTTTGAGATGAATCAATCTGACGTTGCTCCCCAGATTGATAATTTGCTCGTGCGGCGGCTGGTGCTCCATAGTATATATGTCCACGGCATGTCGTCTCCTGCCGAGCTCCTGTGCCAGCTCCCGAATATAAACGTTCATCCCGCCAGTATCTCTGCCGCCTGGCATACCCAGCGGACAACTGTGGATGCAAAGCATGGCGATCTTGAGCGGTCTTACCATGAGAAACCTTTAGGTTGCATATTTCAACTGGCACCTATAAAGTGGTATCTCGTGTCCACCAAGGTGGTATTTGTAGGCTTCGCCTCCCTTAAGAAAATCAAAGCGCTTTCTCCGCCTCTCAATACTGTCCTTGATACAGAGTGCCTTGGAAAGCAGGCCCACGCTCAACCAGCCATAACTGGGATTGTAACCGCTATTGTACAGGTGTACCGTCCCCTGGTAGTCAAAGCACATGGTAGCTGCTACTGGTGTGGCATTAAGTTCCAGCATATTCAATCGCAGCAGCCCTTGCTCAGCCATAAGACTGGCTATCGCCCTGAAGAACGATTCCATTTTTGGGGTTAGGAAGGTCGCTTTATCCCGGCGACTATCACGAAACAACTTGACAAAGGTATCAATATCTTTCTGGTTAGCATCTATGCTAACCCGGTGGTTGAGTTCACCTTCCTCGCCCAGTCTCCTGAGCTTCCGCCTCAATTCATGTCGTTGTTTTCCGGTCAGCATCTGGAGGTACTGATCCCAGGTGGCGGGCAAATCAACCTCGACAGCAACATCCTCTCTGGAGCAGGTAACCTGCCAGCCTTGCTTGCGGGCGATGTCTGTCATCCTGGTAACTACTGTAGAGTCGGGTCTTAAGGGGGCCAGATTTAGCTGCAAAACCCCAGCACTGACCAAGTTGTCGAGCAAGGACTGAAAAAAGACCTGTTCAGTGCCAGGCTCGACGACAAAGTCCAAATAGTCACATACATCAATGCCGCCGATAAAAGAGGCAGTGTCATCTTTCACCAGAAGGGGGACAATCCCTATAACCCTGCCCTGACACCTGACAGCGCCCAAGAATAGCCTGGCTCCATGTCCCAACTGCTGCCACCAGGTTCTTGACCAGTGTGGCAGGGAAAAAATCGGGCTGGCGACAGAATTGCCCTGTATTTCCTGCCACTGAGAATATATGGAATCAAAGCTTTCTAGGGTAAATTCAGCTTGCATAAGTTGACTTGTGTCAATCCGTTCAGCCATCTATTATAACCTTAGCTAGAGGGCAATGCCAACGAGGATGACTTTGCCCGGCCCGATTTGAAAGCAGACCAGTGAATGTGTAAGATTGGGCCGTCCACCTGTGGATATCAACTGCCCTGGCGGTAAGACTGGTATTCAATAGCTTATTAATTAACATAGCAAAATAGGAGGTTTGAAACAAATGCCGCAGAAAGAACTGCAAAAGCTCTGGCAGCCGGGTCGTATAGGCAGCATGGAGGTCAAGAACCGACTTGTAATGCCCCCGATGGGCACCGGGCTTGCTACCAAGGAAGGCATAGTAACAGACCGCCAGATAGAGTACTACAGCGAAAGAGCTAGGGGTGGCGCTGGCCTTGTCATTGTGGAACTCGCTTGTGTAGATTCCCCTGTGGGCAAGGCAATGGTAAGGCAGATAGCTATTGACGATGACGATTTTCTCCCCGGCTTG
>DTZC01000100.1 GCA_012961565.1 Dehalococcoidia bacterium | reverse complement strand
TTGGCTCTTTGATGGGCTTCCCTCGTCATCCTAGAGAGCGGATGGAAACCTCGTGCCTATTGTAGTATAAAGGGGACTCATCTGAGCCCTCCATCTTCATTCTCTATTGCCATGGGGACTAAAAGTGATGATGTGCCCCCATGTTCTTGTTGATTCTAGGGTCGTGGGAAGTTCGACCGGAGTCTGGTGGGATGGGGGGTGATTCAGGTAGTGACAACCTGTGAGCTGTGCTTGTAAAGATTGGCTACGGCTTTGATCGAGGCGTTTAGCGTGGAATATACCGGGAAGCTTTCTTCCTCGAAGGCTTTTTTGACCATGAGGTGATATTTTCTGTCGTCCTGGTCTTCGGAGTAAGCATCGAGCGAGACACAGATGAGCACCGGTTTACCTAATTCGTCACGCACGTAGCGGCAGGCACTGAGCATGAGCCTGACGAGCTGCTGCAGGTGACTCTCCAGCGTATCGCCCATGACACGTCTGAGATAATTTATTTCGTCGAAGTGCAGTATCAGGGAGTGGATATTGGGGTCGTGGGCTACGATTTTGATGGCTTTATCAATGGTGCCTGATGTCCCGGGCATATTGTAATAGATGGGCCAGGCATCCAGCGGGTTTCCCAGGCTTGTTCCGGCAATCGGCACGATTTTCCTCAGCTGTGCTATGGTCTCTTCGCTGAATTGAGGGACCTCCAGCCCCATTTTTACACATGAGTCGGTCTCGATGACGCTGAAACCTCCGGAGTTGGTTATGAAGGAGATACCCTTTCCTGAAGGAAGTGGCAGACTGGTGAATGCCAGGACAGCGTCCAGCAGTTCATCGAAGTTTTCCACCTGGACGGCTCGGGTCTGCTTGAACAGCGCGCTCCAGACTTGAGGTAAGCCAGCTAGTGAGCCAGTATGAGAAAATGTTGTCCTACTACCCTGGTCTGTTATGCCGCCTTTCAGGGCAACAACCGGTTTCCTCCCGGCGGCTTTACTTAATGCCAATTTGAGACGTTTCCCATCCTTTGTTCCTTCTACATACAAGGCAATAACCCTGGTTTTAGGGTCGTCTGCCAGATATTCCAGGAAGTCAGGGCAGTCCAGGTCCAGTGCATTACCATAGCTGACAACCTTGCTGAACTTTATGTTTCTTATCTTACCCAGGGTGAGGAACTGCTCGGCTACGGTGCCGCTCTGCGAAACAACGCCAACCGGTCCATCTTCGGTGGAGGCATCGGGAATGAAAGCCAGCCCGGATTCGGGACAGTGGACTCCCATACAGTTGGGTCCCACCAGTCTGATATTGTCTCTGGCTATTTCCTTCACCTCGTTTTCTAACCTTTTCCTGTCCTCCATGCCGGTCTCGCTAAAGCCGGCGGTGAAGATGTGAGCTACCTTCACCTTTCTCTCTATGCATTCAGCCAGCACCTTGGGTACCAGTGGTGCGGGTACTGCTATGATGGCGTAGTCGATGCTATCGCTGATATCTAAGACGCTGGGGTAGCATTTCTTGCCCATGACCTCCTGGTATTTGGGATTCACCAGGAATAGCCGTTCTCTCATCTTGGTGCTCATCAGTGCCAGGGTGAAGCCATCGCTCTCCGAGGCTCCTATTACCACAGCAGTCCTGGGGTAGAAGATATTTTCAAATTCGGTTACCTTTTCTGTATTCAGTGCGAAACCTCCTGGTGGTCTATTCTCGCTGCGCCCGCGGGAACCTTGAGACTGCAAAGTGGCTCCCAGGTGAAAAAGTGATATATAGTATAATCGAACGCTCTAAGTTGTTCAAAGAGAACTGTAGAAGAAAAGATTGATTACTAGGTGTAAGGCTTTAGCCAGGCATTACTCTTTACGAG
>DTZC01000099.1 GCA_012961565.1 Dehalococcoidia bacterium | reverse complement strand
GAACATAGCTCGAGCCTGTTTGCCCCTCCGATTTACCCGGTCAAACTGGTAATGGTGGTCGGGGTCTTTCTGATACTGTTTCAAGCTGTTGCCAGGTTCTTTAAATATCTGCTCACTTTTATGACTGGAGTGGATGAGGTCAAGGAAACTGGACTACTGGTGAGGAGTGAAGAAAGATAGAAGTCTGGTTATTAACAATACTGCTTTTTAGTTCTCTTCTCCTGTGCTTGGTTCTGGGACTGCCCCTTGTCTTCTGCTTTGGTGGTATAAGCATCCTGTTTATTCTCCTTGAGTGGGGACCGCGGGCTCTGTATATGATAGCCACCACTGGCTATTCCACGTGGACTGAGTATATCCTCATCGCTGTCCCGCTGTTTGTCCTTATGGGTGCCTTGCTGGAGCGGTCGGGAATGGCCGATGACCTGTACGGGGCTATGTATAAATGGATGGGACCGCTGCGTGGTGGACTGGCTATGGGTACGGTGGCTATCTGTGCTGTTTTTGCAGCCATGGCCGGAGTCTCCGCGGTGGGCACGCTTACCATGGGAATGATAGCTTTGCCTGCTATGCTGAAGAGAGGGTATGACAAGCTGATAGCTGTTGGCTCCATCTCAGCCGGGGGTACCTTGGGAATATTGATTCCTCCCAGTGTGATAATGATTATCTATGCCAGCCTGGCCGGAGAGTCAGTCGGGGCTTTGTTTATGGGGGGAGTCTTTCCCGGAGTCTTGATAGCTGGCTTATTTATCGCTTACATCGGCGTAAGAAGTTATCTGCAACCGGGTCTTGGTCCACCAGTGCCTCTTGAAGAAAGGATGTACACCTGGAGAGAAAGGTTAATCAGTCTGAGGGCTATTGTACTTCCTGTAATTCTTATAGTACTGGTCTTGGGGCTGATTTATGTTGGTGTCACAACTCCCACGGAGGCTGCTGGGCTTGGTGCTTTTGGGGCACTTGTCATCGTTTTCATTTATCGGCGCTTCAGCCTGCAGACACTCAACAGCTCACTTATGACCACATTGCGCATCACCTGCATGGTTATGTGGATACTCCTGGGAGCCAAGTGTTTCTCCCATGTTTATACTGCTCTGGGTGCAGCTGACTTTGTCCGGGAAGCCATCGCCGGCTTGGGGCTGAATAGATGGATTATAGTTATAGGCATGCAGTTAGTCCTGCTTGTTCTGGGGATGTTTATGGACCCCGGCGGAATTATGGTTATATGTACCCCGGTGTTCGTTCCCATAATCTTGGATTTGGGCTTCAACCCTATCTGGTTCGGTATCTTGTTCACCATAAATATGGAGATGGGGTACGTAACGCCACCCTTCGGATTTAATCTGTTTTATATGAAGTCTCTCGTCCCTCCGGGGATAACCATGGGCGACATTTACCGCTCCATCGTTCCCTTTGTTATTCTTGAGGCGGTGGCTATTGGTCTAATGATGCTGTTTCCTGAAATCGTCCTGTGGCTACCGGGTCAGATGATTCAAGTGGCGGGTGGTTAGGGGTAAAAGAGTTTCCTGGCTTGTTGCCTTAGTTCCTGCCTGAAATCCGGGTGGGCGATAGCAATTAGTTCTTCAGCTCTCTGTCTCTGGGTTTTACCTAAAAGGCTGGCGATTCCATATTCGGTAACCACGTAGTCGGCGAAAGCTCGGGGAATATTGACCATCACCCCTTCCTCAATGAGCGGGACGATTCTCGATGTAGCGCCTCCCAGTGCCGTAGATGGCAGAACAGTAATTGACCGTCCCCCTTTAGCCAGCACAGCACCAATGGAAAACTCAAGCTGTCCGCCGGGACCATTCCATAAACGAAAGCCTAGTGTGGTCTCGATCCCGATTTGACCGGTGAGGTCAACAAACAGGGCATTATTGATGGCCGCAAGATTCCTCTGGGCAGCTATAACCGCTATGCTCAACACTTCATCAATCTGGTATTGCTCAAATATAGGGTTTCCATCAACGAACTCCAAGTCCTGCCAGGTGACACCGGGAAAAAGGGAGGTTACCACGACTTTTCCTGGATGCACACTTTTGTACTTCCCGGTGATAACTCCCTGTTTAACCAGCTGTACCATGCCGCTTGATAGCAGTTCTGAATGAATGCCCAGGTCGCTTTTTCCCTCAAATATACCAGCCGTAACCAATTGCCCAGTGGTGCCGCCGACACCAATCTGGATAGTGTCCCCATCATGGATAAGGGTCGAGGCGTTTTTGGCAATTTGCTTTATGCTCTCCTCCGGTTCGGTTATACCGAGGATGCGCTCTATTCGGCTGGGGTCAGCCGTAGGAACGTAACTGAAAAAGATGAGGAATCTTTCCGGATCCAGCCTGGGCAGGATAGCCCGCCACTTTTCCCGCCATTCCAGACTGTCCACCTTATTAAGCTGGGCTTCGATTTGTTCTGGGGAGGGGAGTTGCGGAGTATGTTCCACGAAATAGTCGATTTGCGAAACATGGATATAGTTATCGCCATAGGTTCTTATCTGATTTTCGTCAACCTCGGCAATGACTACGTCAGCTTTTTGAGCCATAGACTTTTTGTTCCACAGCCCGGTGCCGAAGCTGCAAAATCCATGATTATCAGGAGGTGATATTAGCACCATAAATATATCTTTACCTTTCGCACCGCTGAACGCCCGTTCGTTTCGGGCTTTCATCTGCAGGGAGAAGCTGTGGGGGAAGAAGTCTCCACGTCTCTCGTCCATCAGCGCCCGGGTCTGCAAGCCAGAGTAAGTCTCCAGGGTCACCGGGAAGGATTCCTCCCAGCCAGTCTGAAACCATTGTCCGAAGGCAGGTGCACCGACCATAATCGTCACCTCTTTAAGTTCATAGCGGCGGTTAGCTAAAGCTTGCGGCAGGAGCTTTGGGTGAGGGGGTAAGTGAAAGTTGACGCGGTCGCCAGATTGCACCAGGGCGACCGCCTTCTCGGCGGAAATCAACTTGCGCTTGTATTCCTGTTGCCAGTTCATAGACGTTAATATAACCGAGTTTTATCGCTACCAGCAGTCAGAGCCGTAATCGTCTTGGGTCGATGCCGGTCGTACTCTTTGTCATAGTCTTACCAAAGTGGCTCTGGGTTATAGTCCGATTTGTTTACCGATGATAATCCGCTGTATTTCCGAGGTTCCCTCACCGATGGTATAGGCGAGGGCATCTCGTAAGTAGCGTCCCACGGGAAAGTCCCTGGTACAGCCGTAGCCGCCGTGAATTTGGATTGCCTCCCGTGCCACTTCTACAGCCACTTCAGAGGCGAAGAGCTTGGCCATGGAAGCTTCTTTTGTGGGATT
>DTZC01000098.1 GCA_012961565.1 Dehalococcoidia bacterium | reverse complement strand
TCATTTTTCAGCCTCCTTCTCCAGTTTACTTTGAAGCGATAACAGGGAAAAAGCTTTTTTCTTCTCTACCACCTCCTTTCTGCCCGTAGTTACCGTTATCAAACGAACCCGTTTTCCCTGTGCTTGCTGGCAATGGTCTCAGCCAGGTTGTCTAAAGCTTTGAAATCAGCCTCTCTAGGGAATCCTCTGACCAACACCGTGGGCAGCAATTCCACCTTCAGATTAGGAATCAGGGCTGTGAGTTGCTCCACAGCATTACCCCCCCAGCCATAAGAGCCAATGATGGTAGCGAATTTCAGATTTGGTCTGAGAGCATTTGCCAGGACAGCAGCATAAGCGACATTGGGATGTGGTCCAGCAAGGACAGTAGGTGTTCCCAAAACTACTGTTGCTGCATCAATCAAAGCCATCGCCAGCTTCCCTATGTCGGTTACTGTGAGGTCGAACTGTTTCACTGTTACCCCTCTCCGGGCTAAGGCTCCGACAAGATATGCCACCATGCGGCGGGTGCTGTGGTGCATCGAGATATAGGGCAGGACGACAATGTTCCGGGGTTCACAGAAGACCCAGCTATGATATGCGTCGATAATGAATTGTGGCTTGTCATACATCGGACCGTGGCTGGGAGCGATAAGGTCAATCTTATAGCCCCTTATTTTCTCCAGGTTCTTCTGAATGACAGTCCGAAACGGCATCATGATTTCAGCATAGTAACGCTTGGCTGCCTCGTATACTTGACCTTCGTCAGTCACATACAGGTCAGTGGTTGCCAGATGAGAGCCGAAAAAGTCACAGGGGAACAGTATGTGCTCCTCTTGCAGATAGGTGAGCATTGTCTCCGGCCAGTGGACCCAGGGAGCGTGTATGAACTCCAGCGTCCTGTCTCCCAGCGAGATGGTCTCTTTGTCCCCAACTGTTATGAACCTGTCCTCGGAAATCAGAAGCAGGTCTATGAGCATACCTTTACATCTAGGTGTGCAGACGACTTTTGCTTCGGGATATCTGTCAATAATGCCGGGGATGCTTCCTGAATGGTCCTGCTCCGCGTGATTGGCGATCACATAGTCAATAGTGCTGACGTCAAGTTCGTCCAAGTACTGTAATAGCACATGCTCCATAGTGGGGTCTACAGTGTCTATCAGGGCTGTTTTCTGGCTGGCGCCAATTAAATATGAGTTATAGCTGGTGCCGTCGGGAAGCGGTATCAGTGAATCAAACAGCCGCCTGTCCCAGTCAACCGCCCCCACCGAATATATTCCTCGCTTTATCTGTCTCGATTCCATATTAACCCCTCCTTCTTACAGTGCTGTAGTTGCCAGGCCTTAATTCGTCCTGCCAAAAAGGGAGCCAGATTGCTCTTGGGCACCCCCTAACGCTGGCACTCACAAAAAGGTTCCTAGCGACACTCTTCTTTCAGTCCAGCAGCCTTTTCTCACCTTCGATTTTCTTTAAATCGGTGATGTCCTGGGTGACCTCGAGGCACCCTAGGTACTCACCATTTTTGCTGCGAACAGCAAAGTACCTGATGTAGACTAACTTGCCCTTCAGATCAATCCAGAACTGGGCTGTATCTCTGCCACCGGCTCTAAAGTCATCCAGTATTTGATTTACCACATGCACGCTTTTTTGAGGATGGCATTGTTGCACTTTCCTTCCGATAATCGCCTTGGTTCTGGGAAATATCCTGTCTTTCGACTGATTGAAATAGCGCACAGTATCGTCT
>DTZC01000097.1 GCA_012961565.1 Dehalococcoidia bacterium | reverse complement strand
GGGCTCGCAGGAGGGAGGGCTATGAACACCGGCAGCCTCATCGAGGATAACGTCAAAAGGTTCGGTGAATACGAAAACGTCTATTTCCAAGGAAAATGGTATACCAACGCGGAGACAAATCGCAATGCTAACCGACTGGGTAATGCACTTAAAGCCCTGGGCATCAGCAGGGGAGATAGAGTGGCAATACAGATGCCCAACGGTCCACCAGTACTCACAGCCTTCCCTGCAATATACAAAATAGGCGGCATAGTGGTACCGCTTAATCCTTTGCTGCGACCTGACCAAGCAGCCTATATATACCGCGACTGTGGAGCCAAAGCCCTGATAACCAGCTCAGATTTTCTGGGATGGGTTCTAGAAGCGCAAAAACAAAGCCCGGATTTAAAGCACATCATCCTGACAGATAGGGACAATGTGCCCAATACCATCCCCTACCAAAAGTTATTATCTGAGAACTCAGATGAATTAAATATGGAAGAAACTGATAACGACGATATTGCTGCACTGTTATACACCGCAGGCACCACAGGACAGCCCAAAGGAGTAATGCACACTCACTATTCTCTTTACATCAACGCTCTATCATTCTATGAATACATCCTAAACCACCGCTCGGTAACCTTACGTACCCTCAGCCGCACCATAAATCCCAAGACGCTCCAGACCACGGAGATAGTACAACAAGTCACCGGCGTAAATCGGATGATAATCAGCTTAGGCGTGTTGCCCTTATCTCACTCCTATGGCATTGCCTTCAGCAATACCGGTTATTTTGTAGGTGGAAAGACTGTCATGCTCAAGTGGTGGAATGTTGAAGAAGCATTAAAAGCGATACAGGCCTTTAGAGTCACTCATCTGGCTGCTGTCCCCACCATGTATGCACAGATATTACAGTTTCCTGACTTAGACAAATATGATTTAAGCTCGCTCGAGGAATGTAATTCCGGTGGAGCAGCACTCCCCTCGGAAATAGCGCAGGAATGGAAGCGAAAAGTGGGGGTTGATATAAGAGAAGGTTGGGGCTTAACCGAGTCTGGAGCTACTACCACAGGACAGCCTGCTGACCGCCCACCTAAGTATGGCTCTGTAGGTAAGTGCCTCTTAAAGTGCAACACTGTAAAAGTCTTCGATGAAAATGGACAGGAGCTTCCGCCGGGAAAACAGGGGGAAATTGTAATCAAAGGACCCACATTGATGAAAGGATACTGGAATCTACCTCATGACACCGCGGAGACCATCAGAGATGGTTGGCTGTACACTGGCGATATAGGCTACTTGGACGAAGAGGGGTATCTCTACATTACCGACCGCAAGAAGGACCTGATCATCAGAGGAGGTGAAAACATATCACCCCGGGAGGTGGAGGAGGTCCTCTTCCAGTACCCCAAGATTGCCGACGCAGGAGTGATAGGCATCCCTGATAAAGTATATGGCGAGGAGATAAAAGCCTTTGTGGTTCTCAAACCAAACGTGCAGTCGAGCGAAGAAGAAATTATCGCTTTCTGCAAGAAACATTTACCCACTTTTAAGACTCCTAAAAAAGTACAATTCTTGGACTCCCTGCCCAAGAACCTTCTGGGCAAAGTGCTAAGGATGGAACTGCGCAAAATGGATTAGCTCGCAGCCTCAGCTTCACGAAGCTGTTACCATAGCAGGCAAATTCTACCTTCACTGCATCATTGCCATAGCACAGCTTTTAAAGCCATTCACAGCTCAATATAGTATCTTATAACTGGCGCACCATCTACAGCATAAATATCGCCCGCATCCCGCCAAGCATTATAGCCCTTCGCTCCAGCTAAATTGCTCATAACACTTGGGCAGCCTGTGCTAACACAGCTCCCTACCACAAACTAAAATGGGATAGAACGACAATACCCCAAATGTCACTAATCAGCCGATGGGCAAGGTGCAGCAAAAACCGGATGCTTGCAGTTCCACCTGCCCACCAGAGCAAGCTTTGAGACCTGTTCTAGATGAGCACAAAACAACATGCAAAATAAAATGAAAACGACCCCGATGGGATTCGAACCCACGATCTCCACCGTGACAGGGTGTCATG
>DTZC01000096.1 GCA_012961565.1 Dehalococcoidia bacterium | reverse complement strand
CCGTTCCCGGCGGCAAGTCAACCATAAGATAGTCAAGCTTCCCCCACAGGACATCCTCGTAAAACTGCTGTATGGTTTTGCCGATGAGAGGACCCCGCCAGATAACGGCATCGTCCTCGTGTGCCAACATCAAGTTGATAGATATGATCTCGATGCCAATTCGGGACAGAACCGGGAGGATACCTGTGTCGCTGCCGCACGGTCGGGCACGGTTCAAGCCGAATATTTTAGGGATGCTTGGTCCGGTGATATCGGCATCAAGTATTCCGACCTCCTTGCCATCGCGAGCTAAAGCGATGCCAAGGAGAGCTGCTACTAAAGACTTGCCAACCCCACCTTTACCGCTCATCACAGCAATCACATTTCCAATTTCGTTGGCATCCCTAGGTCTCGCTTCAATAAAGTCTACCTTTACATCCCTTACCCCGGGCAACCTCTTGACAACATCCTGTACCTTAGTTTTGAGCCAGCCCTGAGTCTCTGAGCTCAGGGCTGCTGAGGCAAGACTGATATTGACCTGCGCGTCGGAGATAGTGATTTCCCGAACCGAATTTAGCTTCACCAGACTACGCGCCACCCCAGGGACAAGAATCTCGTCGAGCCTCTCCCTTATCTGCTCCTCGGTTAGCATAGATACCTCCTTGTGACACTTTACCTCATATTCCTCCAAGTTATGCCTTGGAGAGCTTTTCCAAAAGTTCATCTAGTGCCATGGTTACTGCTTCGTATCCCGCACCTAATGTTGGTGAGTAGCAGGTATCTATCAGGGAAAGCCACTTAACTGGAATTCTCTCGGCTATAGCCACCGCCAGCTTGTCGACCTTTCCAGCCACAAGCTCCCCACCGATGAGCTGCGCTCCGACCAGAACCCCGGTCTTGCGGTCAGCCACAAGCTTGATACGGATAGGCTTACCCCCAAACACTCGTCGCCTGGTAGAGCTGGTTGTTACAACAGAGACAACTTCCAAGCCTTGCTGCCGAGCATACTCCTCAGTCAAGCCAACCGTGCCCACCTGGTAGTCAAAAATCTCCATAACAAAAGGCCTAACCGTACCCGGGTAACGAATCACGTTGCCTAGGATTAAGTTCCTGCCAGCTATTCTTCCAGTTCGAGCTGCATTGGTGGCTGTCTGATAACGGACCTTACTACCTGTGATTCTTTCCCAACTCTCCATGCAATCCCCAATAGCATAAATATCTGGGTCGCTGGTTTGGAGATACTCATTAACAGCAATAGCCCCAGTCGCTCCTATCGTTATGCCAGCTCCTCTAGCCAGTTGAGTATTGGGCTCTGTTCCAGTGGCAAAAAAGACAAAGTCTACCTCAATATCTCTGTCCTGTAAGGTGATGACCTTGCCGTTTCTCTTGCTTGTTGCCCTCACAACCTTAGCTGATAATATCAATTCTATGCCCTCTTCCCTGATTCTCTCCGCAATCAGTCCAGCCATGTCCCCATCAAGGTAGGCACGGAGGACACGCGCTGACCTACCCACAAGATAGATTTGTTCATAGGCTCTAGCTTTCAGGATAGCAGCCACCTCCAGTGCAATTTGCCCTGCACCTATGATTGCCGCCCTCGCGAACTTAGGGATGACTCCCTCAAAGGCTTTGGCACGTTTCAAATCGCTGCTAAGGACAAATTCCCTTCGGCCGTCCAACCCAGGAATAGGCGGAACAATGGGGCTTGCACCTAGGTCTAAAATTAGTTTGTCATAGTGATATTGTCGCTTTCCGGCTATCAACCACTTCTTTTCCCTATTGATCTCAGTTATTTCTGTGTTGAAATAAACTTTGATGTCCCTCTCACTGTAAAATTTATCCTTGAAAGCAAAGCAGCTTTCCCACGAGGGAAGTGTCCCGCTCAGGACAAACGGTATTTCACAGGGTAGGTTTCCTATCTCCCCCCTATTGGTGAATATGCTGATTTGGGCTTCTTTATCCAGGCTGCGAATAACATTCGCAGCGTTGCTGGCGCCACCACCGCCCCCAACTATGCCAATTTCCACTTTGGCACCTCAATGCTAATGGTCACATATATTATCACCTATTGCCAGGGTGCCTCTTATATAGTCGAGGACTACCCTCTCGGGGTCATCCCCGAGTGCACCGGTAACCACCTGAATGCGATTTTGGTAAAAAAGAGCCTGAGCTCGGGTACCCATACCACTTGCAATTACCACTGACACACCCTGTTCAGCCAGCCACTCGGGAAGCAAGCCAGGCTGATGACCAGGTGAGGGGACAAATACCTTCCCCGCAATCTCTTTTCTTTCCTCGTCAACATCAATCAGAGCAAATTGTTCACAGTGACCGAAGTGCGCCGACAACCTACCACCACTTACCGGCACCGCATATCTCATTGAACACCTCCATAGATTGCCTACTCTACATTAAGCACGTACTTTAGCTTCCCGTCCTCAAAACATATACTCATAGTTACTCTCTTCCCCTCGGCAAGATACTTCTCTGACTCATCCCGCAGCCTCTTCGATTCTGGAGATTTCAAGAAGGAGACCAAAGTTTCAAATCTGCGCTCTAATTCCTTATTATCCCCTTCTCCTCTGAGCAGCTCGAGAAGGCAGTTATTCAATTCCCGCTCGGCCAAGCACTTGATACACTTGCCCGGTATTTCCCTAGTCGAATATCTAGGGTCGAGTTTAATCAGCTCCACGGTTTTATCTCCTTCAGCCTCTGCGGCACACACCCCCGGTGGAACATGGAGGTGTATCACAGCGCTCCGCCCTGCCACAGCAGGTAGTACCTGACATCTTTGGCTCTGTCGTGATTAGATAAGAAGTGGTGAAGAGCTTCTCAACATCCTCGCTACCACAATTCGAGCAACGAGCTGTCTGACCAGAATCGCGCAACAGAATCTCAGACACTTCACCACACTGCCGACACTTGAAGTCATAGATTGGCATTCCTCATTCCCTCCTTCCTGTTATCAGCTTATCAGTGAGACAACCTGCCTCACTCCCCGATGCTTCAGGTAGAGCCACTGGGAGTACAGCTACTGCTGGAGAAACCGGTAGCAAATACCGAGAAGACTCGCTTTGGGTTTTCCGCCCCACACTTAGGACACTTCACTTCGCTATCACTATCATCGATACGACGGCGAGCTTCAAATCTCCAGCCACACTTAACACACTCAAATTCGTATATAGGCAAGATACTCACCTCCTTGACATTAACCTCATCGCAGCTTGATTGCAGCCTGCTCAGCAGCATTTACTATCTGGTAGACAATCGGCGAGGCAGTGAGAGCAGGATGTGTCCCCATTTGGAAAGTGGCTACCTCATCTGCTGTCATCTCCTTCTGTATGAGAGCAGCAATAACATTAGCCATCTCCCCTGTAGTTGTGCCGCCTGAGAGTTCACCGCCAATGAGTTTTCTCGTCTTCCTATCAAATATCAGCTTCGTCTTCAACTCACGGGCATTGGGCATTGAGCCGGGATGCTTATCGGCGGCGGCTGCCTCACCGATAACAACATCGAGGCCAGCATCCTTAGCTGCTTTCTCAGTGAGTCCTGCCGCTGAAAGAGCAAAATCGCCGAAGGCAGTGGAGAATATTCCAACTGCCCCTTTATTTTCCCGTTTTGGTTTGAAAACATTAGCTCCAGCAATTCTGGCTTCAATAGTGGCTATAGAAGCCAATCGTAACCCAGACGGCTTCTTGGTAAAAAAGGAGAACTTCTCAGCACAATCGCCACAAGCGAAGATGTTTTTGTCGCTGGTTCTCATATACTTATCCACCCAGATCCCCCGCTGCTCGCCAATCTTGAGTCCCATCTTCCGGGCTAGCTCAGTATTGGGCACAGCTCCAATGCCGATAATCACCGCATCAGCCTTCAACTTATCTCCACTCTGGAGTTCCACAGAGTTGACCTTGCCATCTCCCAAAATAGCCTTAACTCCATTGTTGGTGATGACCCTTATCCCTCTTTGGGTGAGAGCATCCTCTGCCCTAACGCAGAACTCCTCATCTAAAGCGAGAAGAAGACAATGAGGCAGTATCTCCACAATAGTTACATTAGCATTTCCTATCTTCTTACACTCGTCAGCCATCTCAGCACCGATAAAGCCGCCACCGATAATAACTAGGTCACTAGAATTTCTCAGCACCTCCTGCACCCTCCCAAGATAATCTGCATCCTTGTACATCGCAAAGACATTCTCCAGTTCCATGCCTGGTATCGGAGGTTGCAGCGGCAGCGAACCTGTAGCTAAGATCAGCTTCTCGTAACCGATAGTTTCACCACCTGCAGTAGTTAAGGTCTTCGCCACTCTATCTCCCATAGTCACCTCATCGACCATAAGCTCGATGCCGTTATTGGAGAGCAAGGCGTCAGGAATCACATTCTTATCTGGGGAACCCACAGTGCCAAAGATGTAGGGAATGCCGCAGGGAACCATCACTTTGCTTTCCTTTCGGATAAGGAGGATGCTGACATCCTTATAATGTCTCCTGACAGTTATCCCGGCGACAGGACCGGCAGCACTACCACCCACGACTACTACGTCTGCTTTCTTCATTTTGTACCTCCTCGATATTATTTTTCAATTTCCCGCCTGGACACGGGGATGCTCAGTTAGCCTGCGTTAACAGATTATACACGCTGTGCCACAGTTCCCTTATTCCCTGGGCAACACCACTCTCTGGATATTCCACCACGGGCAGGTGCTTAGCCAGAGCCTCGGTGACCGTGTTATCAAAAGGTAGCTTGGAGACCACTTCTATGTTCTCTCTGCGACAGAAGTCCTCAATATGATGGGTATTGTCCTCATTCAGGTCATACTTGTTAATGCAAGCCAGTGCGGGGACACCGAAACATCGGCAGACAGCCAATACTCTTTCCAAGTCATGTATTCCCGATAATGTCGGCTCGGCCACTAAGAGAGCCACATTAGCTCCAGAAAGTGATGAGATAACCGGGCATCCAATACCTGGAGGACCATCACTGATAATATAATCTAACCCGTCTCTCTCAGCGATTTGCCTGGCTTGCTGTCTAACCAGGGCCACCAGCTTCCCCGAATTCTCTTGCGCAATCGCTAACCTGGCATGAACCAGCGGCCCGTACTTGGTGTCAGATATGAACCACTGACCCGACAACCTTTCCTCCATGGTGATAGCCTCATCTGGACATATATGGAAACAGAGGGCGCAACCTTCACAGGCGATAGGATCAACCTGGGAGTCCTTGATAGCCTCAAAGCGACACAACTCCTGGCACAGCCCACACTTGGTGCACCTTTGGTCATCTATGACGGCAACTTGCCCGCTCCTGAACTCATGGTTTTCCTGAATCAAGGGATTGAGAAGGAGGTGAAGGTCAGCAGCGTCGACATCACAGTCCACCAGCACCTTGCTATCAGCTAACGCAGCAAAGCAACCGACAATACAAGTCTTTCCGGTCCCACCTTTACCGCTTAGCACTACCACTTCTTTCATTCGCTATATCTCCAATTCGGTCAAACAGCCTGACGAAAGCCATCTTCCAAGCTGGCAAACCCTCAACCAAGGTTACCCCTCTAGAATAGAGGCGGGCTATCTCCACATCAAGGGGAATAGTCAGCAATATCGTCAAGTTCTCATCGTGGCAATACCGCTCAACCTTATTATCTCCAACCCCGGCACGATTAAGCACCACGCCACAGGGAATTCCCAGCTCTCTTACAGTTCCTACTGCCAGGACAAGGTCATTAAGCCCAAATGGGGTAGGTTCAGTCACCAGCAAGCAAAAATCGCTGCCTCTGACAGCCTCAACCACAGGGCAGGAAGTTCCCGGTGGGACATCAATAATGACTATCCCGCCTCCATTGGCATGTTCCTTGACTTTCCTGATTACAGGTGATGGCATTGCTTCGCCAACCGATAGCTTACCGTGAACAAACTCCACACCATCCGAATGTCCCCATTCAACAATACCTGTCTGCCTCCCTTCCTCTAGGATAGCTTTCTCTGGACAGAGATAACTGCAAGCGCCACAACCATGACATAACTCGGGAAAAGTCAGAACATGCCTCGGAACAACAGCAATGGCATGATAGGCACAAATCCGAGCACACTCACCACAGTACGTGCATTTGCTCTCGTCTATCTTTGGCACCGGAATAAAGACAGCTTCGCTACCCACAAACGCTGGCTTCAGAAGGATATGAGCATTTGGCTCCTCAACATCACAATCAAGAAGCTGTACCCTCCCTCGCTCCTTCAACGAGAGAGCCAAGCTAGTAGCTACCAGGGTCTTGCCTGTCCCTCCTTTGCCACTGGCTACGGAAATAATCATCCCCTAATCATCTTTGTACCGCATTTAGGACAGTCCATATTGTAGCATGGTATACCTGCCCGGTGTGGCAATTTCTCTCCGCAATTTGGACAAACACATTGCCCACTAGGTCCAGCACCGGGGCGCGTGCCGCCCATCCTGCCAACACCCTTAGCTCCTCTACCTAAACCTCTGCCTGTACCTGGACCACTCCCCCATGGAGGTCCCATTCCATCACCTCTGGGCATAGCTCTACCTCCTTCTTCCCTTTTACTTGCCTCTCTTCTCCAACTGGTCAATTCGCTGCCGAATTTCATCCAGCTGCCTAGCCAGCATCTGTGAGTGTGACTTAAGCATCTCAATTTCCTGCTGCAGGTCTTGAGAACTAGATGCAGGAGCTGGCGGCGATGTCCACCAAGATGCCATACGCCTACCCATACCTAGACCCCGTCCCATCCCCACGTCAAAGCCGCCTCCAGTGCCAAAGTGTCCGGGCACATTGGATTGAGAACTGATTTTGAATTTGCCCGACTTATAGCCCTCTATAGCATCTTTGACATTCCCAGAAACACCAGTCACAACTTGAACGCCTGCAGAAGATAACACCTGATAGGCATTGGGACCACAGTTGCCGGTAAGGACTACCTTGGCACCTTTACCGATAATCATTTCGGCTGCAGAGATGCCAGCTCCACCAGCTGCCGTGGCACTGGAATTCTCCACAATTTCGAATTCCATTGTTTCCGGGTCAACAAGAATGAAACACCGACACCGCCCGAAGCGAGGGTCTACCTCAGCTTCGAGCGATTGCCCTGAGGCTGAAACTGCAATCTTCATATCTGCCTCCTACCTACCTCTCTTCCGCTGTCAGTTCCGAAATTCGGGCTTCTATTGCCTCCAGCTCTCGCCTCATAGCTTCAGCCTGCTCTCTCAAAAAGCTAAGTTCCTGCTCGGTGCTCATTTGGGGAGCAGACGGCACAGACCCCGGAAAAAATGGACTGGCACCATAGTAAGGGTAGCCATAGCCCATCCACCGAGGGATAGCCGAAATAGTTGACCCAGAGAAGCCATATCTGCGGAGAGCGGCTCCTATACCCCAGGGGCTGCAAAAACCCCGACCACCCCCTGTCATCGGTCCCAATCCCATAGGACCAGTACCATCAAATCCTGGCATAGCCCACCTCCTTTATATTTATTTTGGCGTTCTCATCCCGAGTACTCCTCTATTCGCCACCTTCTAGCTCTCGGACTCGGGACTCAATCTGTTGCAGTTCCTGCTTTATAGCCTCTGCCTGCCCCTTCAAGTAATTAATCTCTTCCTCATCACTCATTGGCATCGCGGAGGGCACACCACCGAGAGCTGATTGCGGCTGGTAGTAGGAATACGGACTGGATAGATAAGTCCAGGGAGACAACATACCAGCCCGACTAAAGAAGTAGCCGCACCTAGGCAGACCACCCCTGCCCACTCCAATGTAAGGCCATGGAGGAGAGCTGCCACGAAAGCCAAAGCCCATACCTCTCCTGAATCCGAAGCCTCTGCCAAATCCATTTGGCATTTCCTCACCTCCTATTTCTTTAATTTCTCCAGCCTCTTCCGAATG
>DTZC01000095.1 GCA_012961565.1 Dehalococcoidia bacterium | reverse complement strand
GGAAACTACCTCCACGATATGAGAAGGGTTTCGGACATCATTCTCAGTTATCTGGGCAAGGATGACAGTTTGGTGAAGTATCGGGACACAGAAGAAGCCACCACTCTAGAGAAAAAGGTGGACATCTCCAAAGCAATCCGGGACCTGGGACATCAAAGCACCGTTAGCCTAGAAGATGGCATCGCCAGGACTATCGAATGGCAGAAGGAAGTTTATGGCTGTGGTTAAAAAAATCGTGGTAATCGGCACCGGCTATGTGGGACTGCCGCTGGCGGTAATGCTGGCGCGCTCCGGCTACGAAGTCATCGGGGTTGATATTGAGGAGGGGGTGGTTGAAAGCATCAACAGGGGAGTCCTGCATATTGCTGAAGAGGAGATAGCCCGGATATTCCAGGAAGACGAAGTTAAAAAAAACCTTCATGCGCAGAATTCCCCGTGCCCAGCAGACGTATTTATTATCTCAGTGCCCACACCCCTTGACCAGAAAAAGAGGATTGCTGATATCTCCCAGGTTATAAGCGCCGTGGAATCTATTTCACCTCACCTGCGTCCTGGAAATCTAGTCATCATTGAAAGCACTGTACCGCCTTTAACTTGCAGAGCAACTATAGCCCCCCTCATTGAAAAAAGCGGTCTCAAGGTTAGCCAGAATCTTTTCTTGTGCCACTGTCCTGAACGGATCTTACCTGGCGATGTGTTTTTTGAAATAGTGCACAACGACCGCATAATCGGTGGGCTTGATGAAAAGGCAAGCCAAATGGCGAAGGAAATCTACGCCTCATTTGTTAAAGGGAGATTCTATCTTACGGATGATGTCACCGCTGAGCTTGTAAAGCTCATGGAAAATACTTACCGGGATGTAAACATCGCTTTAGCTAACGAATTTGCTGCCGTGGCCGAGGGGTTGGGAGTGGACATCATGCAGGCTATAGAATTGGCTAACAAGCACCCCCGAGTTGATATCCTCTCACCGGGTATCGGAACCGGTGGACATTGTATCCCTGTTGACCCTTGGTTCATCAAGCAGGTCGACCCGGTCAATTCCCGCCTCATCCAGACTGCCAGGCTGATTAATGACGAGGTGCCGTATAAAATTGCGGCTAAGATTAGGCGAGCACTCCGGGATATAAAGGAACCTCGAATAGTAGTACTGGGGGTTACCTATAAACCAGACACCTATGATGTAAGGAACAGTCCAGCCATAAGAATTATCGAATTGCTCCGAGACGATGGCTATCAGGTTGAGGCTTACGACCCTCTAGCAGAGGGTTATCACTATTCCTCTATCAAAGACCTGGCTAAGGGCGCAGATTGCTTGGTTGCTCTGGTGGAACATCAGATTATCAAAAAAGAACTCGAAGAAAACATGGCGGAGATTAAGAAAGTCATGCGCCACCCCCTGATTCTGAGGTTCTATCACAAAGTCGACGAAGGCAAACGCGGGGCTGAGCCCGATAGTGGGCTTGTTTAAATAGTGTGTTCAGATGCTTCTACAACCTTCCAGAATCGCCCCTTTTGACCAGATGCGACTTCGGTAATATACTGCTCAATGACGTGAAAAGTGACTTGAAATGAAAGTCTTGGTTGTCCAGGATACTGACTGGCTGGCACGTGGTCCTCATCAGCAGCATCACCTTATGGAAAGATTAGCTCTTAAAGGGCATGAAATCCATGTCATCGATTACGAGCTTCTATGGAGAGTGCAAGGCACTAAAGAACTCTATTCAAAACGTCAGGTCTTTCACAATACCTCACAGATTTATCAAGGTGCAGAAATAACGCTAATTCGCCCTGGTATAATCAAGCTCCCCTGGCTTGACTACCTCTCGCTGCTGTTCACTCACAAGAAGGAAATTGACCGGCAGATAAAAGAATTTCCCCCCGATATAATCGTTGGTTTGGGCATTTTAAGCACCTATCTGGCAGTGAGGGCTGCCAAACGCAGTGCTATTCCCTTCATCTACTACTGGATAGACGTGCTGCACAGGCTGGTACCGTCCAGGGTCTTTCAACCTGTTGCCAGAGTCCTGGAAAGCATTGCCCTTAAGCAGGCAGATGTGATTTTGGTAATCAATGAGGAACTCAAGAATTGTGTAGCCAACATCGGAGCTCCACCGCAACGCACGTTTATTCTCAGAGCCGGAATAGACACCGAGCGGTTCAGCCCGAAAGTCAATGGCAGTGCTGTGAGAAGGGAATATGGACTTAAAGATGACGATATCATCCTTCTCTTTATGGGCTGGCTGTATCATTTTTCCGGTTTGAAAGAAGTAGTGAAGCAAATGGCGAGGACCAACGACACCAGGCTCAAGCTCCTCGTTGTTGGCGAAGGGGACGCTTATGAAGAGCTTACACAAATGAAACACAGATATAACTTGCAGGGCAGGGTCATTCTCACTGGCAAAAAGCCTTACCACGAAATCCCTGCATTTATCGCTGCCTCAGATATTTGCCTTCTACCAGCCTATACCACGGAAAAGATAATGCGGGACATCGTGCCTATCAAGATGTACGAATATATGGCTATGGCAAAGCCGGTCATTGCCACCAGGTTGCCTGGCGTAATGAAAGAGTTTGGCGATGGTAATGGCATAATATATGTAGCTAGGCCAGAGGATGTGCCTGAAAAAGCAATCCAGCTAGTTGCAGAGGGCAATCTTAGTGAACTTGGAGCAAAGGCGAGAAGCTTTGTCGAGAGAAATAGCTGGGACAACATAACCAATGAATTTGAGAGGACCATAAGAGAAGCTATACAGGAGAAACAAAAATGAACGATTATCTAAGCGAGTATAAAGGCAAGACTCTCCTTATCACCGGTGGGGCTGGTTGCATCGGAAGTAACCTTACCAAAGCACTAATCAAGGCAGAGGCGCACAGAATCATCATGCTTGATGACCTCTCCGCCGCCCCGAGATGGAATGTTCCTGATAACCCAAAAGTGGTCTTTATTCAGGGAAGCATACTGGATGAAGAAGCTTTGAAGAGGGCATTTTCCGAGAAGCTTGATTTTGTATTCCACCTGGCAGCCCACTTCGCCAACCAGAATTCAGTAGATAACCCCGAGACTGACCTTATAGTCAACGGACTTGGCACATTAAAGGTGCTGCAATACTCTCACCTAACCAGAGTGGGGAAATTCGTCTTTGCTTCCTCCGGCTGCTCCGTTTATGGTAGCCAGGCACCGCTTCCCCTAAAAGAGGACTTTGTCTCCCTTCACCTGGACACCCCATATCAAATCACCAAGCTCTTAGGAGAACTCTATTGCAACTTCTTTTATAACTATTATGGCTTACCAGTAGTTATAGCCCGCTATTTCAATGTCTATGGACCTGGCAAGATTCCCGGTGCCTATCGTAATGCGATTCCTAACTTTATCTGGCGGGCAATTCACCAGCAGAAGCTCCCTATCACCGGAACCGGTGAGGAGACCAGGGACTTCACCTTCGTTGACGATGTAGTTGATGGAACATTGCGGCTTGGTATTATTCCCGAAGCGGTTGGCGACGCCTTCAACCTTGCCTCCGAGACCGAAACCAAGGTAATAGACATAGCCAATATAGTAAATGAAATCACTGGCAACCATAATGGGGTGGAGTTCGTCGCTAGAAGGGACTGGGACAAAATCACCCGCCGGCGAGCCTCTATTGAAAAGGCAAGAAAGGTTTTAGGCTATGAACCCAAGATAGGAATCAAAAAGACCTTTGACTGGATTATGGAAAATCGTGATAAGATAGAGGCAAACATTAGATTTTGAAAAGGAGGTCTGCCAGTGCAAGATTTACATCTTTTGAAGGAACACCTTGACCGAATGACCCAGGAATTGATGGAAGTCAAAAAAATTGCTATCAGATTGGAGACCATTGACCAGGAAAAAGCGGAGAGAGCCTGGAAGGACTTGATGTCAGCTTCAGAAGAGATCTCCCAAAAATGGGAGGACCCCTCAGCGGTAGAGGAAATTAGGCTACAACGGGAGAAAAAGTGGTAGCTTACCTCACGCTGGATAGCTCCGTTATCATCGCTGCCTTAAGAAGGCAGGAAGAGAGGCATTCGGAGTGTAGAAGTTTACTGGAGAAGGTTAAGAATGGCGAATTTGTGGCATTGGAGCCTTACTCTGTTTTAATAGAGGTTATTGCTGCCATAAGAAGGAGAACCGGGTCAACGGATTTGGCAAGCAGGGTTAAAGATGACCTGCAAGATATAGGGGCGATGAAATTTCTAGAGCTAACCTCAACAAGAGCGGGTGAGGCAACAGAAATAGCCCAGGAGATAGGCGTAAGGGGGATGGATGCTATTGTTATCCAGGTAGCCAAAGAATTCGATGCTCCGCTAGTTAGTCTTGACACTGAGATGGTGGACAAGGCAAAACCCTTAGTAAAAATTGAGCTGATAGAAAGTCTAGCAAAGTAACTGGAAAGCTATCCGACTTATAAATGAAATCACCGGTAACCATAACCGGATAGAATTTGTGTCTAAAAGAGACTGGGACAAAATCACCCAACTCCTGACTCCCGACTCTATTATGTTGGATTATAGAAAATCGTGATAAGATAGAAGGCAGCGTTAGGTTTTGAGACAAGCTAAATTGTGAGTAAAGCTTTTAGAGATGGCTATTCAATGGACAGAAAGAGAATTATCCTAATAAAAACAAATCTCATAGACTTCGATCCCAGACTAATTAAAGACGTAAAAGCGCTCAAACACGGGGGTATGAGGTCACCTTATTGTGCTGGGATAGGGATTGCGAGACCCCTCGACCTAAACAGGGAGAAAAGGCGAGAGGTTATAGACAAATACGAGTAAGATTCAAAGCTCCCACTGGTATTAAGATACTCCCATTTCTGCCTATCTGGTGGTGCTTTGAACTTTTCTGGCTCATGGTGGAGCGGTGGGACATCGTGCATGCCAGAAATTTCGTCGAAGCATGTAGTTGGCAAAATATAACCGACGAATTCGAGAAAATCCTTCAGAAAGCTATACAGAAAAAGCGGACGGGGCTCTCGGCGGGAAGATGAAAATAGCTCGCATTGTGGATGGCTATGCCTGCCCAAGCACAGTAGGACCGAATGTGTTTATTAACGTTTTATCAACAGAATTAGCCAGACGAGGACATCAATGCATCATCTATTCAACCATAACTGGCAACGAAGCACCAGCTGACGGTGAAATTAATGGATATGTGGTGAAGAACTATAGACCCCTCCTCAGGCTCTGGAGTTTCCCGTTAAGCCTAAAGCTCATAATCGATGTTCTACGAGCCAGACCCGACGTTATTCACGTGCACGGTTACCGTTCCTTTCATTCAGAACTCGCCCTCTGGCTCAGGATATTAAGGAGAATGCCCTATGTGCTCAGCCCTCACGGTAGCTTGCTGGGTTACAAGTACCTGGCCAGCACCAGGCTGGGCAGGATATTACATATCCTGTACGACATGCTTACACTCAAGCTCGCCTTAAGACACGCCGCCTGCATCACTGTTACCAGCAGACAGGAAGCCGATGAAGCTTTACAAATGGGAATGCCTGGCAACAAGATTAGGATAATGCCTCATGCTGAAAATCTGGTTGACATAACTATGCCGCCGATTTCAACTCAACCGGCACACAAAGTCATCACCGTTGGCAGGGTTGACCCTCAGCTAAACTGGGACACTTTGATCGAAGCATTCGCCCTGGTGTTGAAACATATACCTGACGCAGAGCTGATTATCGTCGGACCAGCATCATTCGGTCACGCACATATAGCCTTCAAAAGGGATTACCAGCAAAAGCTGCTGGCACTGTGTCGCCAGCTTAATATAAGCGATAGAGTCAGGTTTACCGGTCCTCTCTTTGGAGAGCAACTAAGCAGGGCATACCGTTCGGCTGGAATATTCGCCTATGTTGCCCCTTACACAAACTATGGGCGGACCCACATAGAGGCAGCAGCTCATGGCAAGCCTATCGTAAGCACACCCGCTGGGATTGTCCCCGACCTGGTGGGTAACAATGAAGGCGGTTTCCTGGTCGCTCCTTACGATATCGGGGGCATCGCACGAGCCATGGTAAACCTGCTTTCAAACACCACTCTTTACCGGGCAAAGCAAAAGGCGATATTGGAAAGGGTCAGGAAATTCCTTGATGTGAAGCGCATGGTAGATGAGTATGAAAGACTGTATCACGAAGTGACATCATCTAATGCAGGCATATAGCAACTGTTTCCGATTGAGAGACCCTTAACAGCATATGGTGAAACTTTTCAGGCAGGACATGCGCCAGCAATTGACTTTTTGGAGGTTGGTCCATTTTGGTGTCGCCACCTAACGATTGGCAGATCAAAAAGTGCCTGGGCCTATCGCTGGCTGTGTTACTAGTCACGCTCGGACTTGTCGGGCTGACCAGTGTAGGCCTTGACGTCCCCGTTCTGTCACAGGTCATTGGTTTCGTTTTCCTCACCTTTATCCCCGGCGTCCTGCTTCTGCGAGTCCTTAAAGTCCACAACATAAACATAGTTGAAAGCTTGCTCTATTCCGCAGGGCTGAGCCTGGCATTTGACATGACAGTGGGCGTGGTTATCAACTTCGCCCTGCCGCCTCTGGGAATCGACCGTCCTATCACTCTATGCCCGCTGATAACGTGCTTTGGCATCTCCCTTCTGATATTATGTGCTCTTGCTTATTGGCGTGACAGGAACTATTGTCCAGCGGCTCCGCAGCATGAGCCAATCAAGAAAGCCACCACGCCGGGACTTATGGCAGGTATCAACCCTTATCTTCTGGCAGCCTTGCTGCCGCTGCTTGCCATCCTGGGCACTGGCATGGCTAACGCCTACCAGAACAACTTGGTCCTGCTGGGCGTCATCTTGCTCGTTGTCATTATCATCGCGCTGGCTGCTTTCACCAGGTTCATCCCACCACCTGCCTATGCTTTCACTATAACCATGACGGCTTTAGCTCTTCTGTATCAAACCAGCCTGACATCTGATTATCTGGTGGGCAGTGACATTCACCTGGAGCGCTACTTCAGCCGGACTGTACTTGAAAGCGGTTATTGGGACCCAGCAGTTCCTGTCGCCATGAATTCCTGCCTCAGCATCGTCATACTGGCACCGCTCTACTCGCTTGTACTGAACATGGACATCGTCTGGCTATTCAAGATAGTATACCCGCTTTTGTTTTGCCTGGTGCCCCTGGCACTTTACCGTATCTTCCGCCTACAGTTTCAGCCTCGATATGCCTTCTTTGGTGCTGCCTTCTTTATCTGCATGCCGATGTTCTTTATGGATATGGTACAGCTAGCCAGGCAGCAAATTTCTGAGCTGTTCTTCGTCCTGGTGATATTGCTACTGGTGGACCGCCGCCTGACACTGACACAAAGGACCGCCCTGGCCCTCGTTTTTAGCTCTGGCGTAATCATATCTCACTACGGTCTGGGTACCGGGTATACCATCGGCTACCTAGCCCTCGGTGCCCTAGTGCTTATCTTTATCAAAAGCCGTTCCGGTAGAAAAGCATGGCAGTGGCTGATAGGGAAATCCAGTCCATTACCCTCCGATTTAACCACCGTCGGTGCTTTTACCAGGGCAGCTCTGGCTGTGGTTGTTTGCTTGAGCCTGGCATTCATGTTTGGCTACTACAGTGTCGTTGCTTCTGGAAAGAGTTTGGCAGGTACTAGAGTCCTCATTAACGTCGTGGCGACTGTCAGCCAGCCGTTTGTCCAGCACTTCACTCCCCAGCAAGAGGCTACAATGCCCCCGGCACCACAGAACTTGAGGCTCGCCAGGAATGAGTCGAGAACAACCTGCCTGACACCTCGCCTTGAGTGGGACTCCCTTCCCGGAGCAGCCTCCTACTGGTTACAGGTAGCCACTGACAAAGGATTCAATAATCTCATTATTGACGAAGGCGGGATAAGCGCAGCTCACTATGACATCGCTGCTGCTCTGGAACGTAACACCACATATTTCTGGCGTGTCAAAGCCCTGACCGGCTACGGTGAGTCTGACTGGTCCAGGGTCGGGAGAATCTCGACCTGGCCACCCACACTGGCAGGCCGGGTGAAAGATGCATTATCATCCAGAACCGAGCTGCCTGCATTTGTT
>DTZC01000094.1 GCA_012961565.1 Dehalococcoidia bacterium | reverse complement strand
TACCTTCTCGGTGGAGATATCCCGTCAGGGCGGTAAGAACGAGCTTTCGGCTCACCTGGAGGTGCTGCTGCTCACCATGTTCATGGCTGCCGGCGGCAGTGCTATTAAGTGTTCCCCTACCTTCAAGCCGCAGACGATAGTCTCGATGTCACGGTTGAAGGAGAGGCTGGACGACTTTGGTTTCTACGGCATCTGGTCGATGGAAGCTGGCTATATGGTCAGGCTGGGCAATGCTCGCTGGGTCTTCCTTTCTGCCGATAGTACCAGCTCGGTGGTCGGTCACACTGCAGACATACTGCTCGAGGTGGACGAGTCCCAGGATGTGGCGAAGGACAAGTACACCAAGGAGTTCCGCCCGATGGCTTCGGCTCATAATGCTACCACAGTCCACTATGGGACGACCTGGGACGATAGCACTCTGCTGGAGGAAGTCAAGCAGGCGAACCTGGAGCTGGAGAAGAGAGATGGTATCAGGCGCCACTTCAGGTATGACTGGGAGGAGGTTGCCAGGTACAACCCTGCTTATAGGGCATTTGTTGAGTCCGAGCGGCAGCGGCTGGGTGAAGACCATCCGCTTTTCCGTACCCAGTATGCGCTGCTGCCGATACGCGGTGGCGGAGGTTTTCTCACCGCCCAGCAGATGGCTCAGCTTCAGGGCACACATTCCAGGGTCCACTATCCGCAGGAGGGCAAGACCTATGTGGCTGGCATCGATTTTGCCGGTGAAGCTGAACAGCTCGAAGGGGAAGTGCTCACCTGCCCCCAGCGCGATACCACGGTGCTCACCATTGCCGAGCTGGTGCTGCCGCCCGGGGACACCTTGAGCACCGAGCCCCAGATCAGGGTGGTGGAACACTATGCCTGGACAGGGAAGAAACATACAGAGCTTTATACTCAAATGGTGGACATACTTAAGAGTGTCTGGTGCTGTGCCCGGATAGTGACTGATGCTACCGGTATTGGTGAACCGGTGACCAGTTTTCTAGGCAGGTCGCTGGGCAGCAGAGTGGTACCTTTCAAGTTCACCCAGAAGAGCAAGTCCCAGGCTGGCTTTGACCTGCTGGCAGCTATTAACTCGGGCAGGCTGAAGCTCTACAGGCAGGATGGCTCGGATGACTACAGGCAGCTTATTCTGCAGCTGGAGAAGGCAAAGTCTGTTTACCGAGCGAACCAGACACTGAACTTCTTCGTGGAGTCCTCACAGGGGCATGACGATTACCTGGTGAGCCTGGCTCTAGTTGTTCAGGCAGCTAACAGGTTTATGCCCCGGAAGGCAAAGGGACTGCTGTCCAGTCCCTAGGCAGCTGGCTGAAAGTGGACTTAAAAACAGGAGGAGAGACTACACTCTCCCCCTGCACAAGTGTCAGATTTAGGGTATTCACCAGCTAGATGAGGCTGGGCAAGCCTTTGGCTGCCTCCTCCATATCTCGCAGTCGCCCTGTGGTCTCCCTTATCCGCTCTTTCTGTGTCTGGGCGAAAGCTGTAGCCCGGTCGTAGTAGTCCCTTATCTTCTGGACGAAAGCTAGCTGGGAGAGTATCACGGTGACATCAACGGTGTTGCCGCCCCTGGGGAAATCGCCGGCTCTGATTACAGCGTTCTCTGCCAGTTCCCGCAGGTAATCGCCCAGACCTTTGGCGATATCCATAGACATATCTTTTGCCGGAGCTGCCAGCAGATACATAGCTCTACCAGCATCCTCGGCACTGCAGGCGATTGAGAGTTCGCTGATGGCGGCATCCATTGCCTGCATTGCCCTCAACGTCTCATCACTCTTTTCCTTGAAGCTGACCTTAGCCAGCTCCCAGGGGAAACGGAAGGCACGTGGTATTTGTGACCTGCCGATGCCGATGGCTGTCCACCCGTCTATGGACTGCATGATATCACCAGCGTCGAGCACCTTAGCACCGACATATTTATACCTGCCTATTTCACCAGCGCACATCAGGTCGTAGAATGGTTCCACTATTGTGGCGTTTATCCTTTCCAGGTTCATTGCCAGACTGGCATCTTTTCTGACGTAGCGCTGATTGTCAGCCAGGAAAACACCGTCGGCTACGGAGTGTATCGACTTGAGGCAGGTAGCCGTGTTATAAACGCTTCTCAGCTCAGCCATTTCTTCGTGTTCGAAGGGCAGGACAACCAGAGCATAGACTGGCTTGCCGACGTACCGTTCTTTAAGCATCTGGGCGATTATAGATATAGCACCCGAACCGGTGCCACCGGCTGCGCCGCAGATGAGCAGGAAAGCATGGGTCTGATAGAAATTGGGTGCTGTTCTGATTGCATCGATGACCTTGTCGCCGTCTTCCCTGGCTAGCTCGGCGCCCAGCTCGTTTACCTTGCCCACACCATGCCCCCAGGTCTTGCGTCCGCCGATTAGAATGCGGTGCATGTAGTCTGAGCCGATGTGGGTCAGACCAGTGAGGTCGGTCTGGTCAGTATTGACAGCAAAGGTGCCAGTGATTATATTGATGCCCCACTGCGATTGCGACCGCTTATTGAGGCGGACAAAGTGGTCAGCGACTCGGGAGCCGCATTGACCCAGTCCGATAACCAATAGTCTCATAGTATCTCCTCACTTTCCGTTAACATATTGGTTAACTTGTTTCATATTAAGCCATAAGTTCCGTATTGTCAAGTTTCATGCTTTACCTCCATGATTCCTGCCGGCTGATAGCTACGAAGCGCCAGATTATGGCGATTACGATGATGCCGGCAAGGACAACAAGTGCCAGCAGCCACCACTCCACGGCGCTGACCTTGAAAAGCTGCCCTGTGGTCCAATCGCTCTCATTCTCAGCGTTATCAATAGCTTTGACCCTCCAGTAGTACTGCCCGTTCTCCAGTGCTTCATTTTCTGTCAGCACGTATTCAGATGCGGTCAAGCCTTCCTTGCGAATCAAGGCACCAGCAAAATCAGCGCGGTGGCTAATTTCCAGCACATAATGCACACCGCTGGGGTCGTCAACATCCGACCAGTCAAAAGCGATTATGGTCTTACCGATTTTACCGAACTCGCTGCCCGCCTCGGGTGATATGAGGTCAGGTGTCGGTGGTGGCGTTGATTCCACACTGACCGTCTCGGCGAACACCGAGCCCGCGGCATCAGTAACAGTTACAGTATGCTCACCAGCTCTGCTGGTTGGAATTTTGAAGCTAGTTGTGAAATTGCCTCTGGCATCGCTAGCTATTCCGGTGGCAACCTTGACTTCGTCGAAGCTGATGGTTATCGGCTGATTTCGGGCGAAGCCTGTTCCATGCACAGTTATCTCGGTACCGATGGCACCCGAGGCAGGACTAATTTCTATTTTTGGTGAAACGATTATGACGGCTCCAGCAGTATCCTCGGCTCTGGTTATCTCTCCCGAGGAATCAATGATATGCTCACCGCGGGGGCATGGTGGCACTTCCAGGCGGTCCACCCAGGAGCCTCTAGCGTCAGCGACGATATTGCTGGCAATAAGGGTGCCATCAAAGGTGATTTTGATTCCAGCCTCGTTAGCTTCGAAGCCGATACCACTGACCCATAGACTATCGCCAACATGGATAAGTCCACCGAGGTGTCCCGATACCGGCTCGAGCCTTATGCCTGGAGACACGTTGAAGTTGACTGGTACCACGCTGCCTTCTGGCGTGATATCGCCATAGGCGTTTACCACGTGGCTGCCTTTGGTTGATGCTGGCACGGTGAAGCTGGACTGCCAGGAGCCTTTACCATCGGCGGCGATGCCGGTTTTCACCGTAGCGCCATCGTAGGTGACCTTTATGTTGGTCTCCCCGCTGCCGAAACCACTGCCGGCTATGCCTACTGCAGTGCCCACCCAGCCCGAGCTGGGACTGACCTCGATTTTGGGGAGTATGGTAAAGACCAGGTCTTCCACTTCAGTGGCTGGCGTGGCGCCTTCAGCGTCAATAGTGTGTTCACCACGGCTGCTAGCTGGGACTTTAAGAGTCTTCTGCCAGCTCCCTTTACTGTTGGCAGTGATCCCGGTCTCCACCGGGTTGCCGTCATATAATATCTTGATCCCGGACTCGTTACTGTTGAAGCCGGTGCCGCTGACCGTGAGCTTGGAACCTACAGTGCCCTCGTCGGCGCTGATGCTGATAGATGGTATCACCGTGAATTCAGTGCTGAAATAGTCG
>DTZC01000093.1 GCA_012961565.1 Dehalococcoidia bacterium | reverse complement strand
GGGTTTTACTCACCGGACATCCTCGCTTAGAGGTGCTAGCCCCCTACGAAATTTTGAAAGGTCTTCACCTGCACGAGCGAGGTGCTACCTTGATAAGTTGTCCCACCTGTGGACGATGCCAGATGGAATTGCTAAACCTTGTCAGTGCCTTAGGAAATGAACTGCTCCAGGTGGAAAAGCCGATCGAAGTAGCAGTCATGGGTTGCGAGATGAATGACCCAGGAGAAGCTTGTGATGCCGATGTCGGCATTGCCTGTAGCAAAGGCCGCGGCGCCATTTTCGAGAACGGAAGGGTGGTGGGTACAGTGTCGGAAAAGGATTTTCTCAGTGCTCTAATGGCACAAGTAAGGCAGCTTTAGCTTTGCCAACGTCAGGGAGAAGACGATGAAAGGATACAAATTGCGGAGAAGGGTCCCTCAGGTTGCAGACAAAATAGCGGCTACCACCTTACCTCTGAACATAGACAAACAAGCGTTAGAGCAAGCGATAAAAGGACTCCAGGATTACCTTCTTAGAATCCAAAGCCAAGAAGGGTACTGGGTAGGCGAACTTGAGGCAGATGTCACCGTAACCGCTGGCTACATACCACTCATGTACTTTATGACGGGTAAGGTTGACCCAATAAAGCAACAGAAGGTCATCAACTACGCCAGGAGTAAACAGCGGGCTGATGGCTCCTGGGGGACTTACTATGGGGGTCCTGGTGACCTGAGTGTCACCATACAGGCTTATTTTGCCCTGAAGCTGGCGGGGGTGTCAGCTGAAGAGCCCTTCATGCGTCGAGCGCGCCACTTTATCCTATCTCATGGCGGCATCACCAGATCCAACACTTTGACCAAGGTATGGCTCGCCCTCTTTGGTCAGTTCGACTGGCAGGGAACACCATCCATGCCCCCAGAGATTATCCTTCTCCCTAACTGGTTCTACCTCAACATCTACGAGTTTGCCAGTTGGTCTCGCGCCACCATTGTGGCCCTCATGGTAGTCCTGACCGAGAAACCGACGTGTCATGTGCCTGAACATGCCCGGGTTTCTGAACTCTATGTGGAGCCTGAAGGCAATAGAGATTACTCTCTAGGCAAATTAGAGAAGGGTTTCAGCTGGAGGAACTTCTTCCTCCTGCTAGACCGCTTTTTCAAGACCTGGGAAAAGCTACCTTTCAGGCCGGGACGCAAGCTTGCCCTGCGCAAAGCAGAGAAATGGATAGTTGACCATCAAGAGGCTGATGGCAGCTGGGGAGGCATTATGCTGCCCTGGGTATACTCTCTGTTCGCCCTTAAGAGCCTTGGGTACCCGTTGGACCATCCTGTTATTGCCAAAGGACTAAAAGGGCTTGAGAGCTTCGTCGTGGAGGATAACTCTACCCTTCGACTGCAGCCGGCCACATCTCCGGTCTGGGATACTGCCTGGGCAATGATTGCCCTTAGCGAGTCTGGTCTATCGCCAAGCTGCCCAGCGCTGATCAAGGCCGCTTATTGGTTGCTGAAGGAAGAGATTCGAACCAGCGGTGACTGGCAGGTCAAGAACCGGAAGACTGAGCCTGGGTGCTGGGCCTTTGAGTTTGAGAATGACCTTTACCCCGACATTGATGACACCGCCGTAGTGCCTAGAGCACTACTCAAAGTAAAACTCCCGCAGACAGACGAAGATCGCAAGACCGATGCTATCAAAAGAGGAATGCGGTGGGTAATAAGCATGCAGAGCCGTAACGGTGGCTGGGCAGCCTTTGACCGTAATAACAACAAAAGGTTTCTGTTACACATTCCCTTTGCCGACTTCATGACGCCCCTTGACCCAACCAGTCCGGATGTAACGGCACATGCTGTAGAACTATTGGGAGAGCTCAATGGAGATAGCTTCTCACTCGAGAGAGCACTGACTTACCTTAAGAATTGTCAGGAGTCCGACGGAGCTTGGTATGGGCGCTGGGGAGTCAACTATATCTATGGCACGGGCCTGGTGCTCGCTGCTTTACAAGCAGCAGGCGAAGACATGAAGCAAAGCTACGTTCGTCGTGCCGTTTCATGGCTTGAAGCTTGCCAGAACAGCGATGGCGGCTGGGGTGAAACGTGCCATACTTATGAAGACCCACTGTGCCGGGGCAAAGGCCCAAGTACGGCGTCTCAGACTGCTTGGGCGCTTTTGGGACTTATCGCTGCCGGGGAACATGCTGGCAACGCCGTTAGAAAAGGTATCAATTACCTTATAAACACTCAAAAAGAAGACGGCACCTGGCAGGAAGATGCCTATACCGGCACCGGTTTTCCGAAAGCTTTCTACCTGAGATATGACCTATACCGTGTTTACTTTCCCCTAATTGCACTGGCCCGGTACAAAGCCTTGTTGGAGGTGGAGTCGAATGAACGCTGATAGCCTCGAAGAACGTCTCTCACAAATCCCTCCCTCGGAGAGAATTTTGCTCTTGCCCCATTGTCTGCGTCCGAGTCAATCTTGCCCCGGCAAATACAATAAGCAGGGGCTGCAATGTTCTAAGGACTGCACCGAGGATTGTGCTATCGGCCACCTCCGCAGGATGGCGCTACATCTTGGCTATAAAGGCGTTTGCATCGCCCCCGGAGGGCGCTTGGCAGTCAACTATGTCAAGGAGACTCACCCTGAGGCAATTGTGGCTATAGCCTGTCAAAAAGAGCTGGAGGAGGGCGTTCACGGCGTGCAGCAACTTAGCGACAGCGGCAGGCCAGCGCCAGTGATAGCAATCGTCCCTCTTGCCAAGGATGGATGTGTGGATACTGAAGTAGACGAAGAAAGAGCCATGGAAGTGATTGGCTTGGGCTGCTCACTGGAGCCAGTTAAAAGCGGGGGCAGGTAGCCTCATGGTTAATGATAAACCCAAAGCCCTGATTTTGACCACATTTGAGCCAGCGGCAATAACAGAGTTGAAGACAAGAGCAGAGGTGATTTGCGAAAGCTGGCTGGATACGAGAAAGTTGCTCTCTCCCGAGGAATTAGTGGAACGTATTGAGAGCGAGAATCTACAGATCGTGGTAATTGAGGCCGACTTTGTCTTCGACGAGGTTTTTGAAAAGACGAATAAGGTCCGCTTTATTGGCATCTGCCGTGCTTCAGTGAATAACGTGGATGTAGACGCCGCGACGAAACATGGCGTTCTGGTAGTTAACACGCCAGCAAGAAACGCCATCTCTGTGGCAGAGCTCACCGTTGGGCTAATGCTTTCTCTGGCACGGCGTATTCCACAGGCGCACTATTTGGTAAAGTCAGGACAGTGGGTTGACCCAGTAGGTCCTTACATCTCTATGCGTGGGCTTGAATTAGCAGGTAAGGTGATTGGCATAGTTGGCTTCGGGGCAATTGGCTCTGAGGTCGCCAGGAGGCTTCGCGCTTTTGATATGACGGTTGTGGTCTATGACCCCCATCTCAGCCCACAAGAGATAACCAAAGCTGGAGCAAGACAGGTAAACCTGCGGACACTGGTGAAGCAGTCCGATTTTATTTCTATTCATTGCCCGGTCTTACCTACGACTGTGGGCTTGATAGGGGCTGAGGAAATCAGCTTAATGAAGCCTGCCGCTTACCTCATAAACACCGCTGGCTGGGAGATTGTTGACGAGGCAGCACTGTTTCAGGCTCTTGCGGAAAGGCGAATAGCCGGCGCCGCTCTTGATGTCTACCAAACGCATCCGGTCTCACCTGATAGCCCGCTGCTGAAGCTGGACAACGTGCTTCTGACACCGCACATCGGCGGTGCCACCGAAGGCACAGTGACTCGGTATTCCCAAATGATGGTCGAGGATATAATCAGATTCCTTGACGGAAAGCGACCCAAGAATCTGGTCAACGCGGAGGCTTGGCAGCATTATGTCCGCTAACTATGTTCTTGCCATAGATGCTGGCACCAGCGGTGTCCATTCCCTTCTTACCGATATTGCTGGACACTTGGTCTCGTCCTGCTACCACGAGTGGCACTACCAGTCACCAGAAGATACTGGTCCTC
>DTZC01000092.1 GCA_012961565.1 Dehalococcoidia bacterium | reverse complement strand
TCTGGACGTGCTGGAGAAGGAGCCTCCTGATCCAGACGACCCCATCCTTAAGCTGGATAACGTCATCTTCACACCCCACATAGCCTACCTCTCTGTGGATTCTATTCACAACCTGAGAACCATGGTTTCAGAAGAGGCGGGGAGAGAATTACTCTGCTGGGCGAAATAAAATTTGAAGGCGAGGAAATTCTCTGGACTAAGCCTAGCGATAGAATAAAAAAGGGGATCGCTCTAAGTCGAGAACGACATCCCGTCTTCCGTGACAGCGATGTTGAGGAAAACCTGAAGATAAGCGCCTACCTAAGGAAAGACCAAGAGCTCAAAAAGAGCTTGGACTTTGTTTACTCGGTTTTCCCCGCCCTTAAGGAGCTAAGAAAGAGAAAAGCCGGCTTCTGCAGCGGAGGGGAACAACAAATGCTTGCAATTGGTATGGTACTAATGACAAAGCCCAAATTGGCGCTCCTTGACGAGCCTTTACTCGGGCTCAGCCCGGCTATGCAGAGCAGGCTAATCCGGGCGATAAAGCAAATTCGAGAGGAAGGCATCACCATTCTAGTAAGCGAACAGTTTGCCAGACCCCTCTTACCTCTTGTTGATCGAGGCTATGTAATGGCAAATGGCATGCTTTCTTTTTCTGGCACACGTGAGGAACTAATAGCTAATCCTGAGGTAACCGCTACATTTATAGGTGTATAAACGGAGGAGGATAATGGTAGAGCTACTTTCTGATAGTACTTACGGTTCTTTTCGAGAAGTAGCAAAAAGGTCACCTGACAAGCCAGCGCTGATTTACTTGGGAGAGGAGTATAGCTTCTCCCAGCTTAAGGAAATGGTTGATAGATTTGCTGCTGCCCTGCGCGAGTTAGGCACCAAGGAGGGGGACAGGGTTCTTCTATATCTCTATAATCTCCCTCAAACCATTGTGGCTTGGCTGGCATTACAAAGGCTTAATGCCATACCGGTTCTTATCGCTCCTGTATATACTGCCTACGACGTTAACTACCTTGCCAATGACAGTGGAGCGGACACCATCCTGTGCATGGATACTAACCTTACCTACGTGGTCGATGTGCTTCCCCAGACTCCCCTACGAAAGGTAATCGTTACCAGCATGCTCGATTTCGTTCCGTGGTGGAAGAGGCTCATCGGCAGCGCTTTTAATAGGGTCCCCAAAGGCAGGATCCCTAAGGGTAAGGAGTTTTTCTCCTTTTTGGAAGTACTGAAAGGTGGTCGTCCATCATCCTTACCTGATTTCAGGGCGCAACTTGATGAACCAGCAGTGATGCTCTACACCGGTGGCACCACTGGATTTCCCAAGGGTGTGCCGTTATCGGGCGGACTCTTTCTCTACAGAATATTGGAGTGGTGGAGAGCGGCTGAGGCAGTAGTGCCTCCAGGGGAGAGCATTACGGTGCTGTCAGCCCCCCTTTATCACATCATAGGCGAAATGGATGCATTCTCACCTTTGCTTGTCAGTGGAGAACCAGTAATATTAATGCCTAGGGTGGTTCTTGACGCGACCTTCGACCATATCCAACGATACAAGGCAACACGGATGTTCGCTGTTCCCACCATGTACCGAATGATCCTGGAGCATGATAGGGTAGATTACTATGATTTAAGTTCGCTTAAATACTGTGGGACTGGGGGCGATGTCTTACCCATTGAGGTAGCGGACCGGTGGTTCAAGAAATTTGGCATACCTCTATACCAGGGCTATGGATGCACAGAAACATGCGGAGCTATTTCGCTATCCTATGCCTGTGACGGAGTCCCACCAGAGGGTTCGGCGGGTAAAGTCTCTCCCGGCACCAAGTTTAAGATTATAGACCCTGATACTTTAGAGCCACTTCCCCCCGGCGAAACCGGAGAGTTAATAACGACTTCCCCATATGCGGTAACAGGTTATTGGAACAAACCTGACGAGACAGAAAAGTGTTTTTTAAACATAGATGGCGAAATGTGGTACCGGACAGGAGACATGGTAGACGTAGATGAGAACAATTGGCTTTATTTTCGGGATAGGTCCGTAGACATGATCAAACACAAGGGTTATCGGGTTGCCGCTGCTGAAGTGGAGAGGGTATTGCAAGAACACCCTGCTGTCATAGCCGCCAGCGTTGTAGGCATCCCTGATGAAAAGGTAGGTGAGAGAATAAAAGCTTTTGTCGTCCTTAAGGAAGATATAAGAGGAGTTAGCGGCTGGGAGCTAACGAGATGGTGCCATGACAGGCTTCCTTCCTATAAGTGTCCCTCCTATATAGAATTCCGGGATATGCTGCCTAAATCCAAAGTCGGGAAATTCTTAAGACGTGAATTGAGAGAGGAAGAGCGAGCGAAGCTGCTGAAGGCGTAAGTCTTTGCAAGGTACCACTCAGAACCGGAAATAATCTTTATATTTGTAGGAAATATCGAGTCGAGTAACTCACTCAAGACAACTTAGGAGGAAATCAAATGTCTGAATTAAAGTTTGACAAGACAAAATGTGCTGATTGCCAAGCCGTCGCCTGTCTTGTTAAGTGCCAGTATATCGACTTAGACAGGAATACAGCGAAACAGGAATGGCAAAAGGTCATCAACGGCGAGGACTCCTTTGTGCTGGAAGCCTGCACCACCTGTTATGCCTGCGAGGAGTACTGCCCCTTCGAAAATCATCCTTTCTACCTGATTGTCGAGCGACAGGAAGAAAAAGGTATCCTGCCAGCGCCCAGACCTATCGTCACCATGTGGATTAACCAGTGCCAGCCAGTGGGCAAATTTATGGTAGGGAAGATAGAACGGAAGGCTTTATCCTATTGCTACCTACCTCAATTCAACGCATTGGTTAAAGGGAAGCTATTCAATGGTATTGCATCGTCAGTGATTTTCGGTCAGGAGTTCTTCTGCAACGCCGTCTATCTTCACTACGCCAGAACATCGGTGATAAAGGAGAGGCTTCCTAAAGTGCTTGACAACATCAACAAGCAGGGAATCAAAGAGCTGGTGTGTCTCCATGATGAATGCTATGGCACCTTCACCTCCCTGGCGCCAGCTTATGGCATCGACGTGCCGTTCAAACCAATCCACTACTTTGAGTACCTGTATGAGAGGCTGAAAGAGTACAAGGAGAGGATAAGACCGCTGAACATTAAAGTAGCCTATCAGCGGAACTGCTCGGCTCGACTTGCCCCGGAGACAGACCATTTTGTGGACGATATATTCAGCCTGATCGGGGCTGAGAGACTTAATAGAGAATATGATAGAGAGAACGGGCTTTGCTGCGCTGAGATCTTCCGGATGGCGAAGGGACCAAAGCTGGCGGATGAGGTACAGAGGAGAAACATCGATGATATGGTCAGGGTCGGAGCTGAATACTGTGTATTCAACTGCCCGGCTTGCTGGGACTCTCTGGCTGATAAGGTAGCCAGAAAGGGTATCAAACCGATACATATGATTGACCTGTGCAAGCTGGCAATCGGCGAAGAACAATCGCTGAAACTGCCAGCACTAACCGTGGAGGTATAACAAAATGACAGACATATATGAACCTCTGGTCAAAATAGTGGGTAAGAATTATGTGTCCAATCAGAAGGAAGAACGTTATTTTTACGCCAGGGATGGCGGCTTGATGCCAGCACATGAGCCTGACTATGTGGTGCTGCCCAGGACTACCGAAGAGGTGCAGGAAATAGTCAAGCTGGCAAATAGAGAAAAGGTGGCAATTGTACCCAAGGGAGCTGGTCTGGCACTGACCGGTCTGGTCATACCCCAGAAGGGTGGTATTGTACTGGATATGAAGAGGATGGACAGGATTCTGGAGGTGAATGAGAAAGCCCGCTATGTAGTCGTCGAAGGGGGAACCACACAGGGTGCCCTGAAAAGCTATTTGCAGAAGCACCATCCCGACCTCAGGCACAGCATACCGGATTCGCCACCGGTAGCCACGGTGGTAGCCAACGTGGTCATACATGGGCAGGGACGCCTGTCACACCAATATGGTTTCAATTCAGATATGGTTTCCGGTTTAGAGGTGGTACTGCCAACGGGAGAGCTCTGTCGCCTTGGTTCATGCTCTGTATCATCGTACTGGTTCTCCAAGGGAGCTCCGTTGCCTGACCTCAGCGGGCTCTTTCTGGGCTGGTTTGGCGCCACTGGTATCATCACCAAGTTAGGTTTGAAACTCTACCCATGCAAGAAGATGAGAGACGTCATGGTAGTCTTAACGGATAGAGCCGAACTGGTCCCAGATATTCTGCTCAAACTCAGCCACACTGAGATGATGGAAGATATAAATGTCTCGGCTCAGCCGCTGCCTCTGCGCTTCAAAGGTACTTTCTGGATAATGGGTTACATAACCGGTGACTCAGAAGATGAGCTTGAGTTTAAACGACAGATGGTCTGGGGCTCACTGTGGGACTATTTTGAGAAGCGGGAAGTAGGGCTTCTCAGTGTTTCGCCTGATATGAAAGCACCGCTGATGTCCATGCCATCAAAGGACCTAACCAGATTTGCTGATGTAGCCAAGGGTGGTGGATTCCAATATGCGGGCCCAATAACTCCGATTGAGAAATTCCCTGCTTTTATCAAGAAACTGGAAGAGGTAGCCGCGAAATACCAGGTCTTCTATGCCTCCACGACACGGCTTATCGGCTCTGGACACTGCATGATGTTCTCCTTCTCCTTTTCCTTCAACAGAGCTAACCCGGATGAGATGGCTAGGGCAAAGAAAGCCCTGGATGAAGCCAGCGGGTTTGCGCTAGAAGAAGGAGGTGTTCTCTGGAAAGCAGACCTTGATGAGCAGAAGATGCTCATGGGAAAGATGGACCCGAATACACTCAATCTCATGAAAAAGATAAAACAACTCCTAGACCCCAATGGGATTATGAACCCCGGAAACTGGGAGGTGAAATAATGCAGCAGAAATATGTCAGCCAGATTCACAGGTGCTTCAGGTGCGGCTACTGTAAGTTCCCTACCGATTACTCGTCATTCAACTGCCCGCCCTACAGGAGGTTCAGGTTTGAGACTTATTCCACCGGTGGTCGGTTATGGCTGGTTTACGCCTGGCTGAAGGGTGAGGTGGAGTGGTCAGAGCACCTTGCGGAAATCCTGTACACCTGCACAACATGCAAAAATTGTGCCGAACAGTGCCCGATGAAATTCGCGCCAGACATCGTCGACTGGATAGTTGGAGCCAGAAGCGATATGGTCGAAAAGGGTAAGATACCGCC
>DTZC01000091.1 GCA_012961565.1 Dehalococcoidia bacterium | reverse complement strand
GGAACCAGTATTCCAGATGACCTGCCGGGACCGCAATCGTATCGCACTGCAGTCCGATTTACTCAATGCCTACGTGATGGGTATTGAAAATGTTCTCTGTCTAACCGGCGATTACGTTACCTTAGGAGACCACCCTGAAGCCAAACCTGTTTTCGACCTTGATTCGGTCTCATTGCTCCAGGCTGCTCGAGGGTTAGAGCAGGGCAAAGACCTGGCAGGAAAAGAGCTTAAGGGCGCTCCCAAGTTCTTTCTCGGGGCGTGTGTAACCCCCGGCGCTGACCCCGTGGAGCCACAGCTGATCAAAATGGAGAAGAAGGTCAAGGCTGGAGCTCAATTCTTCCAGACTCAGGCAATCTATGAGCCCAAGAAGTTCGAGGCTTTTATGAAAGAGGCTAGGAAGTTCGGTATGCCGGTGCTGGCTGGCATAGTGCTACTCAGGTCAGCGGCTATGGCTAGATTTATGAACCGGAACGTCGCTGGCATCCATGTCCCAGATGAACTCATTGAGGAGATGGATCAGGCCGAGAACAAGCTGCAGAAAGGTGTTGAAATAGCTGCCCGTTTGATTAAGGAGATGAAGGACATGTGCCAGGGCGTCCATATTATGGCAATCGGGCTGGAATCCAAGGTGCCCGCTATCCTCGATGCTGCCGGGTTATAGGACTTTTCGAATTTACCGAAAACCCTTCCAAAATAGGATGCGGAAGAAGCAGAAAATGCGCATTGTTCGTTTCACCGCCGGTGGCAAAGCCAAATATGGGCTGTTCGAGGAAAACATAATACGCGGACTGCGGGGCAATCCGTTTCTCTGCTTCAAGAATCCCCGCAGCCAGCCGACACTAGACGGCACTGCCTACAAGCCGAGCGAGGTGAGCTTGCTTGCCCCCTGTTTGCCATCCAAAATAGTCTGCCTCGGGCTTAACTACCACAGCCATGCTGAGGGGACAAAGCTGCCCCTGCCTTCAGTACCACTCATTTTCCTAAAACCATCTACTGCTGTTATCGGACCGGAAGCTGAAAGCATACTGCCCCGCGGTTGGAAACGCATCGACTATGAAGGTGAGCTGGGGGTGGTCATCGGCAAAAGGGCAAAGAATGTCCCCGAAAAAAGGGCAAAAGAATACATAATCGGCTATACCTGTATGAATGACGTCTCCGACCGCCATGCACAGGCTGCAGATGGGCAGTGGACCCGGGCTAAAAGCCATGACACCTTCGCCCCCATAGGTCCCTAGATCGAGACCGATGCCAGCCCTGACGAACTCAAACTTGAGACCTATCTCAATGGTGAACTGCGTCAGTCTGCGTCCACCAGTGACCTCATCTTTGGGGTATCAAAGCTCGTCAGCTTCATTTCCGGGATAATGACGCTATTGCCTGGCGATATCATCGCCACAGGCACTCCATCAGGTATTGGTCCTATGAAGCCAGGCGATGTCATCGAAGTCAAAATCGACAACATAGGCACCTTGAGAAACTTCGTCCGTGCCCATTAATGGGGTTCACTCCCCATATGTTCTGCCAGCCACAGCATCACAGAAGCGTAGAATTCCTCTCACTTGTTGCCTTGCCAACCACTTTGGTATCAACGGTGAGGCGTAACTAGTAAAGACAAGCAACCCCACCAAGACAGCAATACAGTGTGTGCACATTAGACAGGAACCAACCGGCAGTGATATCATTCAGTCTGGTTGATTGTCTCCGGTAGATTCAGAGTTCTGCCCAGCCTGTGAACCTATTTAAACCAACTGAGGGAGGAAGAGGATGGCACAAATCGAGCTTACTCCAAAGGGAATGCCCCGGGAAGAGATTCTAGCTACACTCCACTCACTGAGAAGCACCGATGCCGACTGGAAACACGGAAAAATGTTCAGCCTAGTCTATAATGCCGGAGAAGACGTTGCAAGACTAGCCGCAGAAGCTTATCTGCTGTTCATGAATGAGAATGCATTAAGCCCTTTTGCTTTCCCCAGCTTGCTCAAAATGGAAACAGAGGTTGTCTCCATGGTGGCGAGCTTGCTTGGCGGAGACTCCGAGACGGTGGGTTTTATGACCTCGGGCGGTTCAGAAAGCATTATGCTGGCAGTCAAAGCAGCACGTGATTTTGCCCGGGAGCAACGACCAGAGATAGCCAATCCCGAGCTGGTAATGCCCAGCTCTGCCCACCCCGCCTTCAGCAAGGCAGCTCACTATCTAGGAGTCAAAGCAGTGGTCGTGCCCACGGACAAGTCCCTGCGTGCCGATGTAGATGCGATGAGCGAAGCCATAAGCGAGAACACAATCATGCTCATCGGGTCAGCGTTCTCGTATCCCCACGGTATCATCGACCCCATCCCAGAGCTGGCAGAAATAGCTGCCAGCCGTGACATATGGATGCACGTGGATGCCTGTGTTGGTGGTCTGATATTACCTTTTCTTTCGATGCTCGGTTACCCTATTCCACCTTTCGACTTCCAGCTTCCCGGGGTGAAATCGATATCGGCTGATATCCACAAGTATGGCTTCACGCCCAAAGGGGCTTCAACAATCCTTTACCGCAATGCCGAGCTTCGTAAATATCAAATCTTCGCTTATGCTGATTTCCCCGGTGGTGCTTATGCCACCCCAAATGTGCTGGGCTCACGTCCCGGCGGACCTATAGCAGCAAGCTGGGCAGTCATGAAATACCTTGGCATCGAAGGCTTTAAGCGTTTAGCCGAGATAACCATGAAGACGACAATCAGGCTTATCCAGGAAATCCAGTCTATTCCTGAGTTGTATATCCTGGGAGAACCTCCGGCAACGGTGTTCGCCTTTGCCAGCGATGTCCTTAACGTTTTTGCTCTGGGGGACAAAATGAAGAGCCTGGGATG
>DTZC01000090.1 GCA_012961565.1 Dehalococcoidia bacterium | reverse complement strand
GGGAACTCGACCCTGAAGGGTCGAGGCTACATCGGTGGATTAATATGCACCAAGAACGGGCTGTTGCTAAACAGTCTCTCCAATACTCCTGTTTGCCCATGAACGATGGATAGGATAAAATAAACAAACATAGCGACTTTGCAAGAGGACTCAAGACTAAGTGAAGGCGATTATACTTGTCGGGGGTGAGGGTACCAGGCTACGACCTCTCACTTATTCCACAGTCAAAGCCATGGTCCCGGTCCTCAACAAGCCATTTATTGAGTATGTCATCCGCCACCTTGTCAACCACAATGTAAAGGAGGTTATTTTAGCCCTGGGTTATAAACCTGATGCCATCACCAATCACTTTGCTGATGTTCACCAACTCGATGCCAGACTTGTCTATAATGTTGAGGCAAGACCGCTGGGGACTGCTGGAGCTGTTAAAAATGCTGAACGATACATTGATGAGACGTTCTTCGTCTTAAATGGCGATGTTTTCACCGATATCAACCTGGGTGACATGTTGCAATTTCACAAAAACAAAGGCGCCAAAGTAACCATCGCCTTAACCCCGGTGGAAGACCCGAGTCGATTCGGTGTTGTGGAAACGGACAGCCGGAAACGCGTGATACGGTTCATCGAGAAACCAAAGCCTGGCCAGAGCACCAGTAACATGATAAATGCTGGCATTTACATCATCGAGAGCGACATCTTGAGACGCATCCCCGCAGGTAGGTATATTATGTTTGAGCATGATATCTTCCCGGCGCTTCTGGCTGAAGGAGAACCGGTCTTCGGCTACGAGACCAATGCTTACTGGATAGACATGGGCACTCCGGAACAGTACTTGCAGTTGAACCGCGATTTGATGTTCGGCAAAAGCACCCAGGTTCAATTCAGAGAGCAGGATATCTGCATAGACGAACAAAGTTCTGTTCACCCTGAAGCTAAATTGACTGCACCTATACTAGTGGGCAGAGACTGCATCATCAGCCATGGGGTCTGGCTCAAAGGACCGGTAGTCATTGGCGCTGGTTGCAGGATACATGATGGTGCTATAATAAGTAATTCAATCCTGTGGCAGGATGTTACCATAGGGGCACAGGCGAGCCTAGAAGATTGTATTGTGGCTAGCAATAACCACATTGAGGATAAAGCCCATATAGCAGGCGCTGCCATCAACAAGGCACGCGCTACAAAGCAATCATAGCCAATCAAAACGGGTCCAGGAGGTTAACACTTGTCAGAAAATATAACAACGGTAGACCAGAACAGCTTTGAAGAGGCTGTTTTAAAATCACAGAAGCCGGTGCTGGTAGATTTCTGGGCGCCTTGGTGCGGACCGTGCCGGGCTGTTGCGCCCATCATTGAGGAACTGGCTAAAGAGTACCAGGGCAAAGTGGATTTTGCTAAGTTAAACGTGGACGAATCGCCTTTTGTGGCTTCTAAGTACGGAATAATGAGCATCCCTACTATTATGGTGTTCAAAGGTGGAAAGCCTGTACACCAGGCAGTAGGCTACCAGCCCAAGGAACAGCTAAAGAAAATGCTGGAGAACGCTCTGGCGAAGTAGAACGGCAAAATGACAGAGCTATCTTATCCGGTGGCTTTCACCGCCGGGGTGCTTTCGTTTTTCTCACCCTGCGTTTTACCTCTGGTACCGGCTTACTTAGCCAATCTGGCTGGCATTACTGCCATCGACCCGCAGACGAGAACAAGCCGCTTGCCGGTGCTGTTCCACAGCCTCAGCTTTGTGCTCGGCTTCTCTGCTGTCTTTATCACGCTGGGGGCCTCGGTAGGTTTAATAGGGACCGCCATAACCGCTCATTCGGTTTTGCTTCGCTACATAGCTGGCGGCCTGATTATCGCCTTTGGAGTCTTCCTCATCGCCGCCTTCAAGCTGCCCTGGCTGAACTATGAAAAACGCCTTAACCCAGCCACCAGCAGCCCCCATCCGGGGTATTTCCGTTCTATTGCTATCGGGGCTGCTTTTGCCCTGGGCTGGACACCCTGCATTGGTCCCATACTGGGTGCCATCTTGACCTTGGCTTGGAGC
>DTZC01000089.1 GCA_012961565.1 Dehalococcoidia bacterium | reverse complement strand
GGAACTCGACCCTGAAGGGTCGAGGCTGCATCGGTGGATTAATATGCACCAAGAACGGGTTGTTGCTAAACAGTCTCTTCTTTTTCATGCTTTCACACACTTGCGGTCTATGGTAAAATAAGCATTAAATTCACTAATGGAGGTGGAGTATGAAGGTCAGAGATGTCATGACATGGAATGTGGTTACGATATCCCCCGACACACCTATCATGGAAGCGCGGAAGATTATGGAGGCGCACAATATCCGGCGGTTACCTGTAGTTGACAGGGGGAAACTGGTTGGCATGGTGAGCAAAGAGCGCATAATCCGCACTGGTCCTTCACCTGCTACTAGCCTCAGTGTCTGGGAAATCAATTATCTTCTAGCCAAGATGACGGTGAAGGAAATCATGGTCAAGGACGTGGTCACTGTTCACCCTGATATGCCAGTAGAAGCTGCCATAGCCCTGGCCCAGAACAAAGGAGTAGGAGCTCTGCCAGTTCTCGAAGACCATAATCTTATAGGCATAGCTACTACTAACGATTTCTTTTACAAGATATTGAACCCGGTCCTAGGAATAGGTAAGTCCGGCATCCGGATAATAATCACCAACGGTACCGAGCCCAAAAACGTGCAGGAGATTATGGAAATGGTGAGAAAGCATGGGCTTAAAATAATCTCCATGCACAGCATGCCACCAGTGGAAGGAAAAGAGCATGACCTGTGCCTCCACCTCGATACCGAGGATGTGAGCCAGCTTGTCAAAGACCTGGCAAGCAAAGGGTTCACAACCGAGACAGTCGAGCGGTGAGCGGCGGCTTAAGGTCTCCTCAAAAGACAGAAGATAGCTGGGCAACGAAGAATAGCCTCCGTTCAGCCAGCTTTTGTATGCTCGAGTTACTAGCGTGCGTTGACCTCTATATTATTTGCTTCTATTTGTTGGAGATACCGAGGCTAGAAACTAGAATGCCAGCCGCAGGCAGACTTAATTGCGCCAAAATAAGTGATTATCAACATTCGGAAATTCCTCTTCGATTAGATGGTACTCCCTTGAGAAACAATAGCTGCAAGATGGAAATCCGGGACTGCGATGTTGTCATAACAGCTCCTATCCCGAAAAGCCCGGCAGGATGGCATACCCCGGGGTTTCCTGATTTCGATTTTCTTGATAGACTTTGGAGGAGGTAATAGATGCTGTTAGCTGACATCGCTCTAGTGGTAGGTGCTTACCTTTTCGGCTCGCTGCCTTACATGCTTCTTCTGGGCCGTGCACGCGGTGTCGACCTTTCTCAAGAGGATGACTTGCACGCGGCACTGTGGCACAAGGTAGGTCGCATTGAGGGCTTGTCCGGCGTCCTAGTTGACATCCTCAAAGGAGTTATTCCCATCGCTGTCGGCTTCGCCTTTCACCTGCACCTGACCGCTATTGCCGTGTCTGGAACTGCTGCCGTCGCCGGGCAGATGTGGCCTGTATTCCGCAAGTTCGATGGCGAAAAAGGCAACACCACTGGCATCGGAGTAATTATCACCCTGACCATGTTTCTTACTGCTACCGAATCACCTCTCGCCTATCTGGTCTTTATCATATTTGCCGTCCCCGTCCTTATAGGTCTCGGCATCAGGACTATCCCCAGAATGATGGCTCCAGATCAGACACTCGGCCAGCGTCTTTCATTTGGCGGTCCACCAAGCAACAGCATGCCACTGGGCATGGCTGCCGGTTTCGCTCTGGCGCCGCTAGGCTCATGGTGCCTAGGACAACCTGTAGAAATGACCCTGGGGCTCCTGGCAATCTTCTTCCTCATAATCATACGCCGCCTCACCGCTGGGCTGAGAGACGACTTGAAGACGGCTACCAGTGTCAGAAGCATACTGATTAACCGCCTACTTTACGACCGCAGTTACCCTTAGGTATATGAATTACACCTTCTTCAGCAATGCCCACAGCCTCCGTTCCATTGTGAGCATATAGATAAGCGGTGTAGGCAGCTACAGCAGCATCACACAGGTCGTGACTCCACCTTTGCACATAAGGGGCAACAGCCACTAATAGGATGCCCAAACCTTTCCTTAGCCAGTCCAGACCCTGAGGCCTAGTCTTTGATGCCACTGGCTTACCCCACAAGCGCAGTTTGCTGGCATAGGGATAGACTTCGAGCACCTCACATTCTTGCTTGCTGAGCCTATCCTTGAGCCTGATGCCCCGGTACACCATCCGTTTGATAATCGACTTCTTGGTGGTAAAATAACACGGGGCTGCCCTACGCGCCAGTTCTTGCTCACACCACCGCCCCTTCCACCCTGTCGCTTGCTGGCAATCACAGCCATCCTCCAGACAGCACAACCCCAGGGGCAGGCTCAACGGAGCATCAATAGCCACCACCTGAGACGAGCTGAGGCCTACTGCAGCCACAATGTCACCGTCTGCATTTAGCAAGCCACAGTAAATGACCTCAAGCCTGTCATCCAAGCAAACACAAGCGCTCGGCTTATCCTCTGTGGAAGTTAAATCGATGCCAAAATACATCCCGTATTTACCCAGCCCGTTTAGTCATCACCCTGGCTCTGAAGGAAGTCAAGGGAAAGGGTCGGGTTCCCCAGGCTTAAGCCTCAGGGCTATAGGCGAAAAGCAATGCCGGCCCGAGCCTTACACCGGCATTGGTAAACATCTCTATTTACCCAGCCGCCGCAATATCTCTCTGGCAACCACCACACCACAAGCCGAAGCCTGAATCAGCCCTCTGCTGACACCAGCACCATCGCCAGCAGCGAACATATTCCCCACCTCTGTCTCCAAACAAGGGCTTAATTCCAGCTGGCTGGAATAGAATTTGACCTCCACACCATAAAGCAACGTATGCCGAGAAGCTACCCCCGGAGCCAGTTTGTCCATCGCCTGTAGCATCTCCACTATACCCTTCAGATGACGGAAGGGGAGGGCAAAGCTCAAGTCTCCCGGAGTTGCCACCTTCAAGGTGGGCTCAACAATGCTGTACCTGATGCGTTGCGGCGTGGAACGACGACCGTCCATCAAGTCACCAAAACGCTGCACCAGCACACCGCCACTGAGAAGATTTGCCAGCCGCGCCAGATATTTACCATAAGCAATAGGCTCACGGAATGGCTCGGTAAATGTAGTGCTCACCAGAACGGCGAAATTGGTGTTACCCGTCTTGTGCTCTGCATAGCTACTCCCATTGACCGTGACCACCGGGTCAGCACCCCCGGTAGCTTCCATGATTACCTCACCACCAGGACACATGCAGAAGGTTCTTATGCGGTCACCGAAGCTTTTGGAGAAGAATTCCAGCTTTGATTCATATAGCAGTGAAGTCAGTTCCTCGAGCACCGGTGATGGCACCTCAACCCTGACACCAACATCTATCGGATTGAGCTTCAGGCTCAGCTTGAGCCGCTCCGCCTCCTTTGTCAGCCAGTCCGCCCCCTCCCTGCCTGGCGCCAGCACCAGGTAACGACACTCCAGCCGTTCACCGCGGTCCGTCTCCACTCCCGATACCACACCACTGTCCACCATCACCGCAGTTGCCATATCCTCCAGCCTCACCTCCACACTCCCAGCAATGAAGTCGCGCATCGCTTTCAGCACCTGGCGTGACCGCTCCGTACCGATATGGCGCAGCTTCACCGGAACCAACCTCAATTCCGCTAAGGTCGCCCGCCGCCTCAGAGCCTCCACCCCCTCACCGACACCGTAAATCCTGTCGCCGGCGCCAAATCTCAGGTAAACGCCGTCCACATAATCGATGAGTTCCCGCACCCGCGTCTCACCCACCAGTTCACCCAGCCGACCACCTACCTCTGCGGACAAGGTCAATTTGCCATCACTGAAAGCCCCGGCACCACCCAGCCCGCTGACCAGATGGCACGGCGAGCAAGCCAGACATTGTCTTCCCACCTCCTGGAGGGGACAGCGGCGGGAATCGATATCCTTACCTTTTTCTAGAAGCAGGACTTTGATATCCGCTGCCTGACAGAGCTCCAGGGCAGCAAAAATACCAGCCGGCCCGCCACCAACGATGATGACATCGTACTTGCGGCTTCCCCGTGGAGTCTTAACTTTGGCAGGCTTTTGCCGGGCTTCAACCAGCTGGAGAGGACTGGCAGGTTCCGCCCGGGACCTATCTTGCTTTACCACCGCTTCTGCCCTAACCGCCAGACTGTCTCTTGGCTAACTGCCGTGACCAGCTGGCTAACAAAGTACCCGGTCGCAGGACTTCATCAGCTGCCGAATAAGGGTCAACCTCACCTGCCTCCACCATCACCATGTATCGGGCTAGCTCCTCATCGCGCTCAATCAACCGGAACAGCTCATCAGCAACTCTGCGCTCCACCGTCTCCAGAAATTCTCGCCGCCTTTGCTGCCTGCGTTGCTGCTCCAACCGCCCGCTCTCTTCCAGCGCTTGCCGGTGCCTTTCAATTTGCCGATAAAGCTCCTCAATGCCCACATTATTTACCGCCTCGGTAGCTATCACCGGCACCTGCCACCATTCCTCTTCAGAACGAAGATGAACCATCATTCCCAATTCTGCAACCAGATTGTCAGCACCGGGACGGTCAGCCTTGTTGACTACAAACAGGTCGGCAATTTCAAACAAGCCAGCCTTCATCGTCTGAATGGTATCGCCGGCTTCTGGGACTAGGACCACAACCGTGGTATCCACATTCTGCATGATATCCAGTTCCGTCTGCCCCACCCCCACCGTCTCCACCAGAATGTAGTCCTTACCAAAGGCACTAAGCAGCTTAATCACACCGCCAGTGGTCCGCGGCAGTCCACCATGGCTGCCCCGAGTTGCCATGCTGCGGATAAATACGCCCTCGTCGAGATAATGCTGTTGCATCCTTATCCTGTCCCCAAGTACAGCACCACCGGTAAAAGGACTGGTGGGATCAGCAGCTATTATGCCTACGGTATAACCCCGCTGCCTCATCACCGCCGTCAACCGGTCAACCACAGTGCTCTTGCCCGCCCCCGGTGGTCCAGTAATACCTATACAATAACCTTTGCCCAGGTAAGGATAAATCGCCTTGATTATCTGCGGTACCTCGGCGCTTTCTCTCTCCACCTTTGTAATCAAACGCGCCAGGGCTAAAACATCGCCTGATAACATCTGTTCAACTAACTCCATTACAAAAGCTCCTTGTCCCCAGAATAACCGCCAAAAGCCACGCACCATTCTATGAAATTGGACAGCAATGCGTCAAGGAAACATATCCGTGGGGGTATGGCTGGCACCTCTGGACTGCCACCGGGCTGCAGACTCATGGCTGTGCCACATGCCACGTCACACCGCCGGCAGACCGCACCACCAATTGACATTCATATGTTGGATTGCTACACTGGAATCAAAGACAAAGCAAGATAGTTCATGGCTCAAGAAGGACAGAAGACCCGGGTACTCATCGCTGACCAGCAGCCTATATTCCGCCAGGGCATTCGCATAGCTCTGGAGGAAAAAGCAGACATACATATCTGCGGCGAGGCCAGTACCGGGAAAGAGCTCCTGTCTGCCCTGAACATCCTGTACCCTGACGTCGTCCTCCTTGATATCAGCCTATCAACCGGCGATGGCTCAGACCTAGCTCGAGCCGTGAAGCAACAACTGCCGAGTACAGCGGTAATCCTCCTCTCTCCTGAACCCAACGATGAGGAACTGTTTCAGGCAATCAAGTCACGGGTGGCTGCTTACCTGAAACGCGATGTTTCCGCAGATGAGCTGGTCACCACCATCCGCAGAGCCGCCGCCGGTGAACACCCCATAAACGATACCCTTGTCTCCCAGCCCAAAGTCGCCCAGCAAGTGCTGCAGCAATTCCAGGACCTCACCTGGGGCAAAGGTGTCGAGTCCTTTGTTTCCCCACTGACTCCCAGAGAGACCGAAATTCTCAACTACATCGCCCAGGGTTACCTCAACAAGCAGATTGCTGAGAGGCTCAACATCAGCGAGCAGACCATCAAGAACCACGTGACCTCTATCTTGCGCAAGCTCGATGCCAACGCCCGCACCCAGGCAGTCATCACCGCCCTGAAACGTGGCCTCATCTCGTTGAGCTAAGCTACCCGCTGAATAGCCTAACGGACTCCTCTACCCTCAATTCACACCACCCAAAATACACTGCACTGGCTCGCCTTCAGCATCAATACCTCAGCCATACCTGACTGTAGACCTCCTGGCCTACTTTCTCCTCCCCTGACCCGCCAGCAGCTTCTCTTCACCCCCTGTGGCAGGTTCCTTGCCGCCCGGGGGTAACGCCCCCCATTTTCTGGGGGAACAATTAGGGTGAGC
>DTZC01000088.1 GCA_012961565.1 Dehalococcoidia bacterium | reverse complement strand
TTGCCTTGTCCCTGTTCTTCGCCGCTGACACATCCACTGCGCTGCCCACACCCCCGTTATCCACCAGAATCACGGCATCAACAAGCTTATCAATAGACTTCAGGCACACAGCGGTATTATGGACGCGCCTGGGGTCATCCAGTTCAGAGTCGAAAGGCAATATGATAAGGGCATAAACCGGCTTATCGACACGGCGCTCCTTGAGCAATTGAGCTAATACAGGGACTCCACCTGAGCCGAGGCTTCCAGCAGCGCCAGCAACCAGCAAGAAAGCATCGGTATCGACAAAGGCGCCAAGCCTCATGGCTAGCATCACCCGCTCACCTTCCTGCCGCATCACCCTAGCACCAGCTTCGCTCGACTCCTCAGCTTCAGTGGAGCCTCGAATGAACACCGGCTTCAACCAGTCGTGCCCCGATTTAGTTACCTCCTGGAGGACTACCTGGTCATTGTTCACTGCGTAGGCACAGGTGACGATATTGACCCGCCGCTTCTTTCTGGCCACTGCATTCAGGTCAGCGAATTCACGGGCTACACGGCAGCCGCAGTCACCGATACCGATAAGCATAAGTCTCATATTTGCCGTTCTCCTTATTGCGAAAAACCTAACAGATATACCGCTTCATGTCAAACAGTCTCCTGCGACTACTTATATCTCTTCACCAGGAAGCGGTATAGCCTGACCGGCTCACCACTGGCTATGCCAGCCTTAGCGCGGCAGATTTCAATCTGTTGCTCCACACTGTCGACACCTTCAAGGTCGGGCAGCAGCAGCCCCCGCCTCAGCCCACACTCCACAATCACTCCATATTTCCTGGGGTCGAGCTGGTCAACACTATCCACCGGCTCGGGCTCAGTAAGGATATCCACGCTGTACTCCAGCTCGTCCAGCTCAGAAGGAGCAACCGGGGCAAAACGCGGGTCCTGAGTAGCAGAACTGATGGCGTTGGCAACGATTTCCTCCGCTATGTTCGCCTTGGTGGGGGCGAAAGTACCAATGCAGCCCCTCAACTCACCATGCTTCTTAATAGACACGAAGACACCGGCTCTGGACCTCATCTCAGGACTGAGCTCACTCGGCTTCAGTACTTCGCCAGAGCGTACATAATTCTCCACCGCTTCTCTGGCTAATTTCACTATGGGGTGAAGCTGCTTCATCATGGCACCAATCCTTGCTCGGCTACTTTATGATTATGCCAGCATAGCCCACCACGCTACTGTAATCGCCCGAGGTGTCCCCGCTGGTCTGATATTTGACCAGTTCTGCCCCGACAGCACCCAGCTCCTTGGCAGCGGAGAGGAGACTGACTACCGGAGCATAGCCGCACATCGATATATGGAACTCCTTGACTCGCCTCAAAAGCTCGTCCTCGTCCAGGTCCAGTATAGCCTCGATTGCCTTGCTATCCTTGTTTCTGGCTGACTCGTGCGGCTCATAGTGAGTCATGTCACTGCTCGCCAGAATTATGGCTCCCCTCTTCAGCTCCCTGATTGCCGCAGCCAGTTCTGTGCCGATTTTCCTATAAACGGTGCCGTCAGCATGAGAAAGGACTATGGGTACTATCCTGACATCTGGCTTGAAAAACTGGAGGAAAGGCACCTGGACTTCGAGAGAGTGCTCGTATTGATGGGCGGCTGCGTCCTCCTCCAGGTAGCTGGAGACAGCCAGAATTCGCCTTGCCAGCTCTGCGTCAATTCCCACCTCACCCAGTGGTGTTCTCCATTTACCTCTGGTCATGATGCTGAAAGCCTTTCCCCTGCCAGTATGGTTAGGTCCCAGTATTACGAAGGTATCCTGGAACTTGATTCTGGATATAACCGCGGCAGCAACCGCTCCGGAATAAACATAGCCGGCATGGGGTGAAACCAGACCAACAGCCTCGACCTTTTCCGCCTCTCTGTCAACCAGTCCTTCGATCATCCTCTCAAGTTGAGATGCTGAACCGGGGTAAAACTGCCCGGCGACAATCGGATTTCTTACCATCACAGTCCTCCTTGAAACTATGACCTGATATTGAGCTCAGCTCCACAGAACCGGCATCTGGAACCGTTGACCCCTACCACATGTGTATCATAACCGAAACGCTGAATCACCACTTTGCCACATGAGTAGCAGACCGTACTCTCGTGGCTGTGACCGGGAACATTGCCCAGATAGACAAAACGGAGCCCGGCTTTCCTACCGATATCATAAGCCCTCTCCAGCGTGGTCACCGGTGTCGGCGGTAAATGCAGCAGGTTATGGTGGGGATAGAAGCGAGTTACGTGCCACGGTGTCAGTTCCCCCAGTTCACCCCGCACCCAGCTGGCGATGGACTGCAACTGCCCATCGTCATCGTTCATCGTTGGAATCACGTTAGTCACCACCTCAACATGCATGTTCCACTTCTCTTTGGCTCTCTTCGCCACATCGAGAATGCCTCGCCAGCGACCGATCTTTGCCAGGTCTCTATATAGCGCATCGGAAAAGCCCTTGATATCGACCCGCCAGGCATCAAGATAAGGACCGATAACATCGAGTGCTTCCGGTGCAAGGTAGCCGTTGGTTACATACCCGGTGTAGAGTCCGCTCTTCTTAGCCAGTTTTGCTGAGTCCAGCGTGTACTCGAACCATATGCTGGGCTCATTATAAGTCCAGGTAATACCGCCACAGCCGCGCTGCTTAGCCAGCCTTACCGCCTCTTCCGGCAGCAGCTTGTGTGACTCGGTGCTCATCTCCGAGGGCTGCTCCACACAGGAAATCTGCCAGTTCTGGCAATGCTTACAATGAAAATTGCACCCCCAGGTGCCTAGAGACAGCGCCAGGCTGCCCGGGAAAAAGTGGAACAGTGGCTTCTTTTCAATGGGGTCGACAGCTACAGAAGAAGCTAGAGCATAGTTCAGGACACGAAGAGTGCCATTATCATTTCGGCGCACTTTACAGACCCCAAACTTGCCCTGCCCGATAACACAGTGCCATTGACACACGTTGCAGCGCACTCTGGAGCCCGTTAGCTTTTCATAAAGCAGTGCTTCCTGCATCGGATAAGAACCTAATCCTTATTATAACAACTCTGAAAGCAAATGACATAACACAGCGCCAACCATCACCCCCGGTGTAGCCCTGACCCTTCAGGGTTGGCATAATTTCACCTCTGCAGCCCTGACCTTTTAAGGTCGGGCACCCGAGGCTGAAGCCTCGGGACTACATGCTGCGAATT
>DTZC01000087.1 GCA_012961565.1 Dehalococcoidia bacterium | reverse complement strand
TTCACCCAGAGCCACATGCTCCGCGCTGAACTGGGAAGCCAGTTCAAACATCTTGGTAACCACAGGCCTGCCAGTAACGTTGCGGAAGGTGAGCGGAGTTACGAACTGGGTGGCTGCTTCGGTCATAATGACTTCAACCCTGGCTCCTGCCTGCGTCAGCTGGCTCGCCAGTTCAACGGCTTTATATGCAGCTATGCTGCCAGTTACCCCTAATACCACCGTCTTGTCCTCAAGTCTCATATTCTTCTTTCTCCTTAAGGGGATATCACCTGGTCCTTAGCCTTGTTCATCTCATAGATCAAACGCAAGCCTACCAGTGTCAGGTCAAGATTTACCGCCTCGATTACTGGTGTCTCCCGAGCCATAAGCTCGGCATAGCCCCCGGTAGCCACAACTTTCGCCTTGCCTCCGAGCTCGCGCTTAATACGAGCTACCATCCCCTCGATAAGGCTGGCGTAACCGAAAACTATGCCAGACTGCATGGCAGCTACCGTATTTCTACCTATAGCCCGTCTGGGATGAGTCAACTCCACACGAGGCAGCACCGCAGTCCGGGAAAATAGAGCTTCGGTAGCAATGGCAACCCCCGGAGCAATAGCCCCACCGAGATAGTCTCCTTGTTCAGATACCGCATCAAATGTGGTAGCTGTGCCGAGGTCGATGATAATCACCGGACCACCGTACAGATGATGGGCTGCCACAGCATTTACTATACGGTCAGCTCCCACTTCCTTGGGATTGTCCATGCAGATTCGGACGCCGGTCTTCACCCCAGCCTCCACCAGCAGAGGTCTGATTTTCACATAGCGCCGGCACATCTCCTCGAAAACACCCACCAGGGGAGGGACAACACTACATAATATGGCATCTTTAATCTGCGAGATAGTAATGTTCTGGCGCTCAAAAAGGCCGAGTATCAGGCTGGCATACTCATCTGGCATACGATGGACATCAGTGGCTATCCTCCAGGTAGCTTTTAACTTACCATCATCAAACACACCGATGGTGATATTACTATTGCCGATGTCTATAGCCAACAACATCGCACCCTATCACAGGCCGACTTCACCCTGTTTTAGTTTCATTATCACCTTGGGCAAGACCGGCAACAGGTCGCTAGCTAGCATACCGGCATCTCCCATCTCCCATCTCACCATCTCTGCAGCCTGACCATGGAGATAGACACCGCAAACGGCAGCATCGTACAGCGATAACCCCTGAGCTGCCAGTCCAGCAATCACCCCGGTAAGGACATCGCCAGTTCCTGCTGAAGCTAGCCCGGGGTTGGCTACCTGGCTGATTGCAGCCCGTCCGTCCGATGCCGCTACAACGGTGTACGCCCCTTTAAGCACGACTACCTTCTGCCATTCCACGGCTGATTTTCGGGCAATTTCCAGGCGTTGCCGCTGCACCTCCTCCACCGAACTGTGAACCAGCCTTGCCATCTCACCAGGATGTGGCGTAAGTATAGCATCCTGAGGTAGCTTCTGCCACCAATTTGATATCTGGGCTAGCGTATTCAAAGCATCGGCATCAAGGACAAAAGTCGGCGCGCTGTGCGGCGGCAAGCCGAATAGGACAGACTTGATAAATTCCACAACCTGAGCTTTCTGCCCCAGTCCACAGCCGACCAGCAAGACTTGATACCCCGGTGCTAACTGCTGCAGTACAGGTGCTGCCTCAGCAGCAATCACACCTGTTTCAGCTTCAGGCAAAGAAGCATAGGTTACTTCGGTAAGCTTCGCCGCCAGAATAGCTTGCAGGCTGAGAGCAGTGGACAATGTCACCAGGCCTGCTCCTGCTCTGGCTGCGCCCATGCAAGCAAGATAGGCAGCCCCTATATAGTTGATCGAACCAGCCACTACCAGCACCCTGCCAAACGTCCCTTTGTTAGCTGAGGCAGGTCGTTTGGGCAGCACTGCCCTTGCCCAGTCTTCAGTGATGAGTTCAGTCTTGATATTCTCAGCCAGACTCGGCGGTATCCCGATATCAGCTATAATAACCCTGCCAGCTCTATCAGCCCCGGGAAAATTGAACAAGCCCGGCTTGGGGTAACCCAGAGTGATAGTAGCATCGGCAAACGGACAGCTTGGGTCTACAGCCCCGGTATCAGAATCAAGACCAGATGGTACG
>DTZC01000086.1 GCA_012961565.1 Dehalococcoidia bacterium | reverse complement strand
CGAAGGGATTGCACATCTGCACATCAAGGGAAGTCTCGTTTGCAAGAAGCTTCGATAGCTGTTTTCCCTGACATGAAACGGGCTGCTAAGGCGGTCATGAATATTGTCCGCTATTCCCGCTTTCGAGCAACTTTAGAGAACTGACTGGATGATTGGGATTGGCAAGATTCTTCTAATAGTTGGCGGCATCATAATGGTCTTGGGGCTGATATTTGTCTTTGCCCAGCACATTCCATTCTTTGGAAAACTGCCCGGCGATATAGTCATAAAAAAGGATGGCTTTTCCTTTTATTTTCCGGTGGTTACCTTTCTTATTCTGAGCGTTCTGATAACTATAATCATTAATGTCATCTTTTATCTGTTTAATAGGTAAGCCTCTTGTGATATGAAGACCAGCGATTTTGACTATCGCCTGCCGTCTGAACTCATCGCGCAGACACCTATAGAGCCACGCGACCATTCCCGTCTTATGGTTCTTCATCGGGCAAACGGTTCAATTGAGCACCGCCGTTTTTATGAGCTCACCGACTATATTGATGCTGACGATGTTCTGGTCTTCAACAATAGTCGAGTTATCCCAGCTCGGATCTTGGGACAAAAGGAGCAGGACAACACCAAAGTGGAAATCTTGTTGTTGCGGCAGCTAGATAATGGTACCTGGCAAAGCCTGGTCAGGCCGGGTAGAAAGGCGATTTCTGGAACAAGAATCAGAATAGAAAGCAGACTCGATACCACTGGCGCAGAAATGATAGTGGAGGTAGTGGCATGCCAAGCGAATGGAACAAGGATTATACGGTTTTCCGGAGACAGTCAACTGGAGAAATTTGGTCATGTTCCACTGCCACCTTATATTCATACTCCGCTAGCTGACCCCGGCAGATATCAGACAGTTTATGCCAAAATAGATGGGAGCGTGGCAGCACCTACCGCAGGTCTTCACTTTACCCGTGCTTTGCTGGAGAGACTGCGACGGAAAGGAGTCCATCTCGTTTTTGTCACCCTGCATATCGGGCTTGATACCTTCCGCCCAGTTAAAGTTGACGATCCAGGACAGCATTCAATTCATAAGGAATACGGAGAAATAACACAGGAAACAGCCGTATTACTTAATGAAGCGAAAAGACAGGGCAGAAAGATAATAGCTGTAGGGACTACCTCAGTCAGGCTAATCGAAGCTGCAGCACAAGCTGGCACTGTCCAGCCCTTTACTGGCTGGGTTGACCTCTTTATTCTGCCTGGATACCGCTTTCGCATCACAGACGCGATGATTACTAACTTCCATCTGCCAAGGTCAACGCTGCTGATGCTGGTTTCGGCCTTTGCCGGTAGAGACTCTATCTTGACGGCATATGAAGAGGCTGAGAGATTAGGATACCGCTTCTATAGCTTTGGTGATGCCATGTTGATTCTTTGAAAGGTAGTTTCTTCAAAGTCCAGATTGTTAACTTCCAGAGGTATGGTGACGGGATATGCCAGATGTTCAGTGCTTGTAGGTAGGATTGTTTACTAATTAGTTGCAAGGCTTTAGTCAGGCATTATTTTTGCTTGTAGCTCGAGGTCTTAATCCCGGCAACTCGACCTAAATCTAAATCTCACTGTAGCGCTGGGGCTTTAGCCTCGGCAGCCCGACCCTAAAGGGGCGGACTACAGGGGTGAAACTATTTCCAGTCCTGAAGGGTCGAGGCTATACTGTGAATTTAAAAAGTGTATCAGCAATGGGTTGTTGCTAATGACTCTCTAGGTGCAGCTTTGCCGAGAGACCACTATGATATATAATAGTTTCAATCAGGAGAACAGTGACCGGAATTGCCGCAGAGTGCAAAAGCCTCGCTTTGGGATGAAGCATTGACAAAAAAAGGGTTGAAACACAAGATTGTAATAAGTGTTACTACTTATGTGGATAAAAGATACTACTAATCAGTAGATACATAGTTAATCAAAATGTGCGGTATTATCGGCTACTGTGGCAAGCAAGCAGCAGCTCCTCTAACTCTAGAAGGACTAAAGCGTGTGGAGTATCGGGGCTATGACTCCGCAGGCGTAGCCACCTTATTCAATGGGCAACTGCTGGTAAAGAAGGATATCGGTAAACTTAGCGAGATTGAGACAAAACATAATCTGAGTTCACTGCCTGGAAATTTAGCTATCGGGCATACTCGATGGGCAACCCATGGTAGCGTCACCCCTGCAAATGCTCACCCTCATTGCGATTCTACTAACACAGTAGCTGTTGTTCATAATGGCATAATTGAGAATTATCAAGAACTCCGCCGTTATCTCACAGGCAAAGGATATCGGTTTGTCTCGGAGACAGATACAGAGGTAATCCCCCATCTCATTGGGGAAGAGATGGAACGGGGGCTTTCTCTTGAGGAAGCGGTATTAGCCGTGATGCCAAAACTAAAAGGCTCCTATGCTTTTCTGACCATATCTTCTCGCGAGCCCGATAAAATAGTGGCAACGAGGAAAGAGAGCCCTCTGGCTATTGGTATACTGGGACACGGCTATTTTGCCGCCAGCGATGCTTTAGCCTTTGCTGGACAGGCTGATAAACTGATGCCCCTGGATGATGGCGAAGTGGCAGTGATAAAGGCGGACGGAATCGAGTTCTTCGATGCCAGTGGCAACAAGCTGGACAAAGAAGCCAGATGTATTGACGTGCGGTGGTCT
>DTZC01000085.1 GCA_012961565.1 Dehalococcoidia bacterium | reverse complement strand
TGCAGAGACTGTCGTTGCTGTATAGCAGGTTGAAATTTGAGGAAGGCAGCCATTAAGTGATGAGGCGGTTAGTTGAAGCCTACCTGGACATAGAGACTACCGGTTTGTCGCCCTTTTTTGACTACATAACCGTTGTCGGCATTTTGCGCTGTAGTGGCAGGAATAACGAGCTCGTTCAATTAGTGGGTGATGAGGTGACCCGGGGCAACCTAATCACCGCCCTCAGAGGCACCACTACAATCTACACCTATAACGGCACCCGGTTTGACCTCCGCTTCATCGCCAACTCGCTGGGTATAGACCTTGCTGTCGAATATTACCACCGTGATTTGATGTATGATTGCTGGCGCAGAGGACTGTTTGGCGGACTCAAGGCAGTAGAGCGGCAATTGGGCATTTGTCGCCGGCTCCAGGGTATAGACGGCTTCGAGGCGGTTCAGTTATGGTGGAGCTATGTCAAGGGCGGCAATGAGAACGCCCTGGCTCTGCTGCTGGAGTATAACCGGGAGGATGTGGTGAATCTCAAAACGCTGAAGGAGAGGCTACACCCCAGTTTATTTAGACGATGGCTTGATTGACTCCGGGCAGCAGAAACGTGGTTGTTATAAGAGGTATTCTGACAGAAGGAGTGGTGAAGCACCCATCATCAAAGATGGTAAAAGAAGTCAGGAAAATCGGCTGGTAGCTCAAAATCGGGGTTACAATCCAGGCTATGCCCGTTTATTCCCATTCCCAATTGAGTATGTATGAGGAATGCCCGCTGAGGTACAAGGTTTCCTACCGGGACAGGATTCGGCGGGACATCGAGGGAATTGAGGCATTTCTGGGCTCCAGGGTACATGAGACGTTGCAGAAGTGCTACGATGACCTCAAGTACACCAAGCTGAACAGCCTAAGCGAGCTGCTGGCGTACTTTAATAAGCTGTGGCAAGAGAACTGGCATGATGCAGTTGCTATCACCAGACCAGGAGTCACCGTGGAGCATTACCGGACGCTCGGTGAGAGACTGATAGAGAACTATTACCGACGATATGCACCTTTTGATTCAGATATCACCATAGGTACCGAAATACGTTTCAACTTCTGGCTAGATGAGGACGGTAAATACCGAATTCAAGGTAAGGTAGACCGGTTGTCACGAACAGACGATGGTACTTATCAGATTCATGAATACAAGACTTCAGCCTATTTGCCACCTCAGCAGCAGGCAGATGAGGACAGACAGCTTGGACTGTACTATATCGGGGTGCAGAGGAGATGGCCTCATGTCGAGAATATTAGGCTTGTCTGGCATTACCTGGCGCATGATGTGGAACTGGTCTCCTATCGGACGCCAGAGGCTGTTACCAGCCTGATTGAGAGCACCAAGAGCCTCATTGATGAGATGGAAGCTGCCGTGGAGTTCCCGCCGAAGGAATCCCCATGGTGTGATTGGTGCGAGTACCTTGACCTGTGTCCCCGGACTAAACACTTCGTTAAGGTGGAAGCACTGCCATTAAATGAGTACCTCGAGGAACCCGGGGTAAAACTAGTCAATAAATACGCCTCCCTGAAGGCGCAAAAGAAAGAGGTAGAGGCGGAGATGGAGAAGGTAAGAGAAGCATTGGTTGAGTATGCGAGGCGGGAAGGTGTTGAGGTGATAAAAGGGAGCGACTGCAAGGCTACGGTCAAACTAAAGAAAGAGCTTAAATTCCCGCGCAAGAGTGATATCGAGCGCTCTCAACTGGATGCTGTGATAAAGAGCGCTGGCAGGTGGGAAGAAGTCTCTCAGCTTGATACTGCGGCGCTTAAACATGTTGTTGAGGATAGGCTATGGAGCAGTGATTTGATTGAGGAAATTATGAAATATGGCAGACTGGAAGTGAAAGATGAGGTTCGCATATCCAAATTGAAAGATGGTGAAATGTGAGGGTAGGGGCCCCCCTGGGCGAGAAGAATGCTAAATGAGCAGCAGACACTGAAGATTGCCTCTGCTTATTGTCCCGGGTGCCCCCAATGGTTGTAGTTACATTTGCTGGTTAGCTGAGCCAGCCTCAAGGACATGACCATAAGTTCCCCATGATGTGCTATTACGTGGTATAATTAGACCTTGTGCCTGTACACCCCCATCGAAGGCCAAGAAAGGACTACCGATTATGGCGACCGAGGTAAAGACTGGGGGTTTCTACGGGTGGTGGTTGTTATTCTTCCTGTGGGTAGTCTATACCATCCCCATCGGCTTTGCCTTCTACAGTCCGGCGGTTCTCTATCCTTTTATGATTCAGGAACTGGGGTGGTCGCGGGGCGAGATAATGATGGGGTTCACCGCTATGATGATGCTGCTGGGACTTACAGGACCGCTCACTGCCTGGATGCTCGGTCGCTTCGGAGCCAGGGTCACGCTGGCTATTGGCGGGACTATTGTGGCTATAGCCAACTTTCTGGTGGGCACTGTAGGTCATGTCTATCCTCTATACCTAGCATTGTCCTTTCTTTCCGGTATAGGAATATCTTTTGCCTCGGTAATCCCGGTGCAGATGGTGGTTGTCTCCTGGTTTAATCTCCGCCGTGCTATGGCTATGGGCTTGGTGTTGGGTGGTGGAGCTGTTGGTGGTTTTCTGGCGCCTCAGATCATAAATCAGGCAGTCCGGGCTGCTGGTGACGACTGGCGCATCGGCTGGTCAATTATCGCGCTGGCTTCAGTGGTGGGCGTAGTGGTGGCTCTGCTCGCTATACGCAACCAGCCAGCAGACCTAGGGCAGTATCCAGATGGGCGGGTGCGGCAGGGGATGGAAGCAGGCAGTGGCACCGGGGCAACTCGAACTTACCGCACTCCTATCGACTGGACGCTGCGCGATGCCCTGAAGACGCCAGCGCTGTGGTTCCTGGTCATAGCTGAGGTATGTAGCCTCTTTTTGTGGCATGTGGTTGCCACTCAGGGACCTCTCCATCTGCAAGACCGTGGTTTCGACCCCGCCATGGCTGCTTTCTTTTACAGCCTGGCTGTGGGGTTGAGTATCATGGGGCGCTTTACTATCGCTGCCGTAGGGGATATCATCGAGCCGCGATTCCTCTTTGCTTTTGGCGCTTTCTGTATCTTATTGGGTGGAGTCCTGTTCTGGTTTGTCTCACCTGAAGCAATGTGGATGGCTTACCTCTATCCGCTGTTGGCTGGTTTCGGGTTCGGCGTAGCCTACGTATGTTTCCCCACTATCACGGGTAACTACTGGGGACAGCGAGCCTTTGCTGGGATTACCGGGCTGATTTCACCCATCTCGATGACGATTCATGCCCTGGTTGCTCCTCTTGCCGGGTTTCTCTATGACCTCGAAGGCACCTATTTCACTGTCATGGTTATCTCCTGGCTTGTAGGGGCTGTCGGTCTGGTGGCGATTGTCCTGTGCACACCACCCAGACCGAAAACAAAGAAGTAAGGAATGTCTCAAGCCCGGTCGACCCCTGCTTTATACCCAGGCTCTCAGCCGTCTGAGTGCAGCCAGCTTTTCATTATCGCCGACTTTAGCCCTAGCCAGTGCTTGGTGCAGAACTTCGATGCTTTTGTCGTAGGTCTTTCTGTCGACAGGATAAGGATGTCCATCTTTACCACCGTGAGCAAAGCTGTAGCGAGCCGGGTCGCGAATGCTCACCGGCACCTGGTAAATAAGTTCTGAAATCAGACTCAGAGCGCGCAGAGTCTTGGCCCCCACACCTTCTAAGCCCAGCAACTGCTCGAAGTCCTGCGGCTGCTGCTCGTAGGTGATGAGCAGAGTCTTGCTCAAGCGGTCGGGATGGATGTCCTCAAGATTGAGATGGTGACGAGGTGGCAGGTTCAGCGCCTTGAGTTTCTTTAGCTGGCTAATGATTTTTTCCGGTTTCTCCTCAAGTGTGACCTGGGTGATGGTATGCCGTGCCGGTCCGCTTTCAGCAGCTATCAGGTTGAGGACAGTGCCTTTCGCTTGGGAGCAGATTGCTGTGTGGGGTTCACAGACGAAGTCGGTTACATCCTCACCCAGCCAGTGGTAACGGCGGGCATAGTGATTGGTCTCGTTCATTCCCTGCTGGACTATTGCCCAGGAACCATCAGCGGTGAAAAAGAAGGTGTGGTGGTAGAGCTGATAGCCGTCTTGAAGGGCTGAATTGTCAACCTTGGCGGCGATACGGCTGGCATAAACTAATCGGGATGCTGGAGACTTCAGCAGGTGTCCTACGCTTTCTATTTCTGCTGGTGTTTTCCGCGAAGTTTTGCCTTTGCCACCGGCAATGAAAAAGCCGAGGTCGTTCTCCAGTCCTTTCAGTCCCTCTTTGAGAGCACCGCAGACAGTTGTGGTGACACCGCTAGAGTGCCAGTCGTAGCCCAGGACACAACCCAGAGCCTGGAACCAGAAGGGGTCTGAAAGGCGCCGAAGCATCTCTTTCAAGCCGAATTCGGTGATGATAGCGATGCTTATCTCCCGTGCCAGCTTGGTCATGCGGTCGAAGAGCCAGGGAGGTACCTTACCGTAGTGCAAGGGCAGGTTGGCAATTCCTGTTCGCTGTGCCGGATTGGTCATCACTCATGTCATGCTGTACAAACCTTTGTATCTCCCAGTCGGTGCTGGGTTTTCCAAAAGACCTGCCATTCATTATGACACTCCCCGGTAGGTCACGCAAGCCTCCAGCCACTTTTTGTCAACCACCATAATTCGCCTATGAAGAGAGACTGTTCAGCAACAACCCGTTCTTGGTGCATATTA
>DTZC01000084.1 GCA_012961565.1 Dehalococcoidia bacterium | reverse complement strand
GCTAATGAACACCGAAGCTGAAAATCTCTTCGGCTATTCCCGAAGCGAGATAGAGGGCAAGAAAAACTGGACTGAACTTGTACCACCAGAAGAGCTCGGCCGGCTCCTAGAGCATCATCGCCAGCGCAGAATCGACGCCGCTGCCCCTCCAAGAAGCTACGAGTCCTGGATTACGGATAGATGGGGCAAGGCTAAGAACATCCTCGTTACCGCTAGCCTGATTCCGGGGACCAAAAGGAGCGTGGTCTCTGTGCTAGATATTACCGAGCATAAACAGGCTGAAAGAGAGCGAGACAGGCTACTTCAAGAACTCGAACAACTCAACCTGGAACTGGAAGAAAAGGTGGCACAGCGGACCAAGGAACTGGAGCAAGCCCTTCAGGCAGCCGAAATCGCCAACCGGGCGAAGTCTGACTTCTTAACCAATATGTCCCATGAATTGAGGACACCGCTTAATGCCATTATCGGGTTCTCCCAAGTCTTGCTCGAGCGGTATTTCGGCGAACTCAACGAAAAGCAGACAGAGTATCTCAATGACATTCTGGACAGTGGCAAACACCTGCTGTCACTAATCGACGACATTCTCGACCTCTCCAAGATCGAGGCAGGCAAGCTAGAGTTGCAGATATCCATGGTGCCCATAAGAGACCTGCTGCAAACCAGTGTGACCATGTTCAAGGAAAAGGCAGCGAAACACCGGCTTAGCATCCGCCTTGACCTAGCACCAGAGCTCGAAATGCTGGAAATCGCCGCTGATGAGCGAGCCCTGAGGCAAATAATGTTCAACCTCCTCTCCAATGCCACGAAGTTCACCCCTGATGGCGGCTCTATTACCATAGCGGCAAGACCGGAGAAGGAGCAACTCGTAGTGAGTGTCTCAGATACGGGCATCGGCATTGCCCCGGAGGAGCAGCCCAAGGTCTTTGACGAATTCTATCAGACCAAGTATGCTATCAGAGGCAAGCCACCTGGCACCGGGCTGGGGCTGCCCATAACCAAACGCCTAGTAGAAGCACACGATGGTAAAGTATGGGTGGAAAGCCAAGGTGTGGGCAAGGGAAGCCGTTTCAGCTTCACCCTGCCCCTCCATGCAATCAACCACGACTGAAACATTGCTCACAGCAACTGCAACTAAGACACGGGGAATATGCAGTTTCCATGACCAAGGTGATATTAATTGTTGATGATGACCCTGTAAGTCTGAAATTAGCCCGCGACGTACTTCAAGCAAATGGCTACCTGACCATAGAGGCAAGCAACGGCAAGCAAGCACTTGAACTAGCCAAGGCAAACAAGCCAGCCCTGATTCTGATGGATATTCGTATGCCGGTAATGGACGGGCTTGAAGCTACCCGACACCTCAAGAAAGACGCTACTACCCGGGATATTCCCACCATCGCCCTCACCGCCTCAGCGATGAAACACGACGAGGAGAGAATGCGCCAGGCAGGATGTGACGGATATCTTACCAAGCCGCTTGACATTCAGCAGCTCCTGAAAGAGATAGCTAAATACTTGCCCAGAGAGATAAACCATGAATGAGGCACAATCCGAACCCCAGCCACAACAGCCCAGAGGCAAAATCCTGGTTGTCGATGATGAGGACAGGAACCTGCGCCTCATGGAAGCAATACTACTACCT
>DTZC01000083.1 GCA_012961565.1 Dehalococcoidia bacterium | reverse complement strand
TGCCGGGCATAGTGGGGCGCTCGCTGGCAATGCCAGACATTCACTGGGGATATGGTTTCCCTATAGGAGGCGTGGCAGCTACCAGGGTGAGCGACGGTGTGGTGTCGCCGGGCGGTGTGGGCTACGACATAAACTGTGGTGTGAGACTGCTACGGACCAACCTGACTGAAGACGAGGTGAGACTGAAAATCAAGGAGCTGATTGACCACCTGTTCAGGAATGTACCCTCGGGTGTTGGCTCGGAAGGCAAAATCCGGGTAACTGACAGGGAGATGGATGCACTGCTCACCGAGGGTGCTCACTGGGCGGTGGAGCACGGCTTTGGGCAACCTGAGGACCTGGAGGCAACCGAAGAGACGAGCAGAATGAAAGGGGCTGACCCGGACAAGGTAAGCCCCAGGGCTAAAAAGCGAGGTGCCCCCCAGTCAGGGACTCTGGGCTCTGGAAATCATTTCCTCGAGGTGCAGGTGGTCAGGGAAATCTATGATGAGGCTGCAGCCAAGACCATGGGTATTGACCGGGTGGGGCAGGTGCTACTGTTAATCCATACCGGCTCCAGAGGTCTGGGACACCAAGTCTGTGATGACTATCTCAGGATAATGGAGGAAGCAGTGCGCAGGTATAACATCAGCCTTCCTGACCGCCAGCTGGCGTGTGCCCCCATAGAATCGAGGGAAGGGCAGGATTATCTGGCAGCTATGGCATGTGCGGCTAATTATGCCTGGGCTAACCGCCAGTGCATTACCCACTGGGCGCGGGAGTCTTTCATGAAGGTGTTCGGTAAGGGTCTGGAAGAGCTGGGCATGGAGCAGATTTACGACGTGGCGCATAACATAGCCAAGATTGAGGAGCACATAGTGGACAGCAATAAAGTGACAGTGTGTGTGCACCGCAAAGGTGCCACCAGGGCGTTTCCCGCAGGACACAAGGATGTGCCCCAACGTTATAAGGAAGTGGGACAGCCGGTGCTTATCCCCGGCGATATGGGGCGGCGCTCCTACATTGCGATAGGCACTGAGAAGGCAATGGCAGAGACGTTCGGTTCCACCTGCCACGGTGCCGGCAGGGTGCAGAGCCGTGGGGCAGCCAAACGGGGGTTGAGGTGTGTCGATGTCGCCAATGAGCTGAGGGCGAAGGGTATTACGGTCAAGGCTGACAGTATGTCGTCGCTTGCTGAGGAGGCGTCACAGGCTTATAAGGACGTAGCTCAGGTAGTAGAGGTAACCCACCAGGCTGGCATCTCCCGAAAGGTGGCTATGACAACCCCCATCGGAGTGATAAAAGGCTAGTGACAAAAGCGAAGGAAATCCTAGTAAAGCTGCCACCCCCTAGCCTCCAGGGCAAGATATCCGTCGAAGAGGCTATCTCGAGACGCAGGTCGGTGAGAAGGTTCAGGCCGGTGCCATTGTCACTGCAGCAGCTCTCTAATTTATTGTGGGCAGCTCAGGGCATAACCGGTAGCGGTGGGCGGAGGGCTGCTCCCAGCGCCGGTGCCACCTATCCGTTGGAAGTGTTCGTTGCCGTGGGGCGGAATGGGGTGGAAAGTCTAGCGGCGGGGCTGTACCGCTATCAGGCAGACAACCATTCGCTGGTACCTCACTTGATGAAGGACTTGAGGCAGGAGCTTGCTGAAGCGGCTCTGGGTCAGACTTTTGTTGCTAACTGCCCAGCTGACATAATCATCTGCGCGCTGTACTTGAGGACTGGTTATAGGTATGGCAGGCGTGGGGAAAGGTACGTTCACATGGAAGTGGGACATGTGGGGCAGAATGTCTCACTGGAGGCTGTAGCCCTGGGGCTGGCGTCTGTGATGGTGGGCGCTTTTGACGATGAACAAGTAAGGGAAGTATTAAAGCTCGAGGAGCAGATAAAGCCTCTGTACATAATTCCAGTAGGCAATTCCACGTGATTGGTACGGGCATGAGGTCGGCTGCCCATGGTTGCCAGACTTGGTGCAATTAGATTAACTAATTAAAGGGAGTTAAAAAGTGTCACAAGTAAGAGAAGCTGTCATAGTGGACTACCTGCGATCACCGTTTTCCAGGTCGAGACCAAGAGAGCCGGAGCGGGATGTGTTTAACAGCCTGCGAATGGATGTGGTGGCGGGAATGCTGGTAAAGGAACTCGTCAAGCGAACAAAAGTCAAGCCCCAGGAAATCAACGATGTTCTGGTGGGCACTGCCTTTCCCGTAGGCGAGCAGTGGCTATATGGCGGCAGGACGGTGGTGTTTGAGGCGGAACTACCATACGAGGTGCCGGCTGAGCAAATTGACCGCCAGTGCGGTTCTTCCATGTCGACCGTACATCAGGGCGCCATGGAGATCATGCTGGGCTACTCGGACATCGTAATCTCATGCGGCATCGAGCATATGACGCACAACCCGATGCCGGGACCAGGTATCGACCCCAGCAGAATAATGATCAAACCAGACCCGGCCCTCCTATCAGAAGAGCGTTTCAAAAAATATGACTTCATGACAGCAATGAGCATGGGGCTGACGGCAGAAAAGCTGTTTGCCGAGAGTGGCTTCACCAGAGAAGACATGGACAGGTGGGCGCTGAGGAGCCATCAAAAGGCGGCAAAGGCACTTAAAGAAGGGTTCTTCAGAGACGAGATAATGCCCGTTGAGGTGACCCTGGCCGACGGAACAAAGCAGGTCATCGATTACGACGTGAGCATCAGGGAGGATACGACGATGGAGGGACTTGCCTCGCTGAAGCCGGCGTTTAAGCCTGACGGGCAGATAACTGCCGGTAACTCCTCGCCACTGAATGCAGGTGCCACTGCCATAATGCTGATGTCGAAAGAGAAGGCGGAACGGCTGGGACTGAAGCCCTTAGCTACAATTGTGTCACTGGGATGGGCTGCGGTGGACCCCACTGTTATGGGAAAAGGACCGGTACCTGCCAGCAGGATGGCGCTCAAGCATGCCGGTATGGATGTGAAAGATATCGACTTCTGGGAGATAAATGAGGCATTCTGTGTTGTGACATTGTATGCTATACGGGAACTGGGTATTGAGCCGGAGAAGGTAAATGTAAAGGGTGGTGCCACTGCAATCGGTCACCCGCTCGGTGCCAGCGGTACCAGGCTGGTAGGCACCTTAGCTAGAATATTAAACCTCGAGGGTGGCACTTACGGACTGGCAACCGCATGCATCGGGGGTGGTCAGGGGGTGGCTACTATCATAAAGCGGGAACAACGCTAGCAAGAAAGCCGTCGATTGGTCTGTAGGGAGACTTTGATACTCGATATAGTTCCAGCATCAGTTGCGCTGGTAGCTCGTTCTGACTCACTGAGTGCCGCTATCTAGTGCTGTCCTTGGGAGCGGTGTAGCCGGTATTTACCAGGGCTGAGGTTTCAAGCTCCTCTGCCCTGGTGATTTTTACGAAACTTTTACATGCTGGCAAAAC
>DTZC01000082.1 GCA_012961565.1 Dehalococcoidia bacterium | reverse complement strand
TCCATAAATTCTTCGCCGATAGCACAGCCGGAATATGGAGCTAAGTACTGCAAGGGTGCTGGTTCAGAGGCATTTGCTGTCACCACTACGGTGTGTTCCATAGCGCCATACTTGTTAAGTATATCTATCACCTGTGCTACTTTTGATGTCTTCTGCCCGATGGCGACATAGATGCAGATAAGGTCGCCGCCTTTCTGACTGATGATGGTGTCGATGGCAATGGCTGATTTGCCAATAGAACGGTCACCGATAATAAGCTCGCGTTGACCGCGTCCGATGGGAATCAATGCATCTATGATTTTTATGCCGGTGTGAACAGGTGTGTTTACCGGCTGTCTCATCACAACATTGGGGGCAACTCTTTCCACAGGTCGCGTCTTGGTCGCTTTTATCGGTCCCAGCTCATCCAGCGGATTGCCCAGAGGGTCAACCACTCTGCCTATAAGCTCATCGCCCACAGGCACTTCGACCACTCTTCCAGTGGAGCGAACCTCGTCGCCTTCCCTGATATGGCTGCAATCACCGAGGATGACGGCAGCAACGTTGTCCTCTTCTAGGTTCAGAGCTAGTCCCATAATGTCATTGGGAAACTGTAACAGCTCGTTGTATCTGGCACCTCGAAGACCATGAATGCGGGCAACCCCGTCTCCTACTTCTACTACTGTTCCCACATCCACCATGGTCACGGTGGTGCCAAACTGCTTTATCTGTTCTTTGATAACTGAGACTATATCGTGACCACCAGTTGTCATTTTGTTACCCCCTTGAGATGAATTATAACTCAGCCTCGACCAGAGTTTTCTTGAGTTCACTCAACTTGTTACGGAGACTGCCGTCAATAAGCGTGTCGTCAATTCTGGCGACGAAACCACCCAGAATGGCAGGGTCAACCTGAAGGGTGATGTTGACTTTCCTTCCGGCTATTGCTTCTAGGTGGCGATTCAGTTCTTCTTTGTCCACTTCATCAAGTGGAATAGCGGTGACAACCTCGGCGACTGCGATTCCGCAATAGTCGTTCAATAGACGCTCATATTCGTTGGCAATTTGGTCAGCATTTTTGAGTCTGCCCTTGGCAACCAGGAGGCAGACCAGATTCCTCGCCAGCTGGTCTATTCCCTTCAGTCTTTCTTGAACCAGCTTTGTCTTGACTTCAAATGGCAATTTCGGATTTTCCACTAAAGCTATAAATTCAGTATCCTCAACCAGCTCGGCGATTTTTCTCAAGTCCTGTCGCCACTGTTGCAGTTTATCGCTTTCTTGGGCGAGTTCGAAAACGGCTTGAGCGTAGCGCCTGGCCGAAGTCGTTACTGGCATTCAGTATTACTCCCAAGTTTACTTGAGTGCGGTGCTTTCCTTGAGCACTTCATCGATAACCTTACGGTGTTTCTCCTTGTCCAGAGCCTCTCCGATTACTTTCTCCGCGGCTAAAATTGCTATATTGGCAAATTCCTTGCGCAGTTCGGTAACAGCCTTATCTCGCTCACGCTGTATCTCACGACGCGCCTTATCAATAAGCGATTCAGTCTCCCGGCGGGCGTTTTCTCTTGCCTCCTGTTTCAGTCTTTCGCCTATTTGCGTTGCCTGGGTTATTATGGCCTGTCCTTCTTTGCGAGCATTTTCTAAATGGGCTTTGATTTCCTCTTCACTTCGGGCTGCCTGCTGCCTCATTTTTTCAGCTTGCTCCATGCTTTCTTTTATTCTTGCCTGTCTTTCATCAAGCATTTTAAGCACTGGCTTGTACAGGAACACGCTGAGCAACGTAAATAGAATAGCGAAATTTATCACAAATGCTATGAGTAGCGGCAGATTAATTCCAATGCCTTCCATTTTACCCCCTGTGTATCTTGGGCAGTGACTATTTCCTCAGATGGTCGGGCGTCAATTATCTTATTGTGCTGTGGCAATCAGGCGAGCAAGAAGGCGACTATGATAAAGCCCATGCATATTATGACGCCGCTTATTATGGCTGCCCCGATAAGGGCACCGATAAATGCTGGCAGATTCCCATCTTCCATCTTTATCATCTCCGGCTATACTACTAAGCCCAGCAGGATGGCTACTATCAGGGCATAGATTCCGATAGCTTCAGCTAGCGCGCCAATCAGAATCATGTTAGTCAGGATTGGCCCTCTGGCTTCGGGGTTTCGTCCCAAGGCTTGCATGGCGCCAAAGCCAATAAGCCCCAGGCCTATACCCGGACCGAGCATGCCCAGCCCGCCTGCTATTCCTGCTGCTAGCATTTTCATAGTTTCTGGTTCCATAACTCCCTCCTTATCTTATTGAGATGTATGCGCTGGCTCCTCTGCGTGTGGAGCCATGGCGATAACGCCAAATACTAGTGTCAGACCGGCGAAAATCATGGCCTGAAGGAAACCAACAAGCAGTTCTAGACCATAGAAAGGGATGGAGGCAATAAAGGGTATTAGAAATGAGACGACCAGCAGTAATATTTCGCCGGCTGTCATATTGCCGAAGAGACGAAAGGTGAAGCTGATTATGCGAATGAAGTGGCTGAGCACCTCCAGTCCGCCCACAAACAAATTGATGAACCCAAACCCTATGCCGCTTATGGCGGGACGCACCTTTCCCTTAAATAAGCTCACGAACCCATTGCGGAGCTGACCAAGATTGAAGAAGCTGTTGATGTAACGGAAGACGCCTAGAGCGCGCAGCCCCCAGTATTCGACGAAGACGAAGGAGACGAGGGCAATAGAGAGGGGGACATTGATATCGGTGTTAGCTGAGCGCAGCAGTGGCACAAAGGTGCCATTATGCTCGCTGATGCCTACTGTGCCGAAGAAGGGTAGCAGAGCCAGGTAAGCATTGGTCAGGACGTAAAGGAAAATGGTGGCGACAACGGGAAAAATAATGCGGGCATGATTTTCCCCAGCCACGCTCTTAACGAAATTTAGCAGTGTTTCTACGACTACCTCTGCTAGGTTCTGAGCTCTTCCCGGTACCAGTTTCATTTTGCGAGTGCAGGTGTAAAACAAGCCAGAAAGAACGAGAATAGTAAGCCAGGAAGCGATAAGCGTGTTAGTTATGGTGAAGCTAGCAACGTGGAATATGCCTTCTGGCGGGAGTTGGACATGTGGCTTGGGGATGTCTAGAAAGCTGGGTGCCTCGACCCCCAACAGTTTGGAACCAAGGGGTCCGATAATGAGCCCGGTCAGCAGGAGTGCAAGCAGGATAATGGTCACCCAGGCAAGTATCTTGATTGAACAGCCACAACCCGTGTTCATTGATATTATTCTGGCTTCTGATTTTTCTCTTGTGCTTTTTGTTCTAGGTAGAAGCGGCGTAGCATCCGGTAAAGACCGTAAAATGCAATTATGGTGCCCAGCCCGAATCCGATGAGGGTGTAAAGCGGATGGGTATCGAAGTTGTCAGGGCGGTCAAGCCAGAAGCCTAGTCCGGTAGGTATGGCAACACTTAGAGCTACATACCAGCCGATACTGAAAAGGAACCAGAGGGGTTTTACCCATTCCTTTGGCTTCGATTTGTCAGGCTTGATTTCCCCCACTCTGTTGCAGAGTTCCTCTCGAGTCAAAGTCATCGGTAGTTTTTGTGGTTAAGCCTTCAATACTGGTGAGCTTGACGAGATTGCCAGTAAACCCGTAAGGGAACGCTACTGATCCGGTAAATCTGCATTCTTGTATTCAGGACTTCTGTTTTCCTAAATCGTCCAAATCAAGTGTCTTAATGAACTCATAGAAAGCCGACAGCTTTTTGAGTTCTTGCTCATCGAGCTTGCCCTTGCCACTCGGTGTCTCGGCATCCTCGTTTCTGGGAATAGGTTTTCCTGTCTCGCGGTCGAGTATTATACCGGCTTTTTCCATAACCGATTCCTCGACATATATGGGCACTGTTGCTCTCACGGCTAGCGCAATGGCGTCGCTGGGCCGGGAATCGAGCTTTATCTGTGTGAGCAGCCACTTGTCAGTTTTCTCATCGAGGCGGAGCTCAAACATGAGCCCATCGGCATTTGCTGCCTCTAGGAACCTGCTGCCAGGTTCCTGCCATTCGTTTACTATTTTGAGCTTATACTCTTTACCCAACCAGGAGAGGGATATCGACGTTCCTGGCTCGTATCTACGGTGAGGCTCGTCGGAAGGGAATTTTACCCGGACCTGTATGGGACCATCGGTGGACTCAAGAATAATTTGGGCATAAAAGGTGTCGGCACGCAAGTCATTCACCACGATTCTGCTTATCATTGTTCCAGAGACGGACTCTAGAGCAAAAATTACGTTCTTCAGCAAATCATGGGTCATCGGTCGAGCTAACTCGACATTTTGCAGTTTTATAGATATGGCATCTGCTTCTGCCGGTCCAATCCAGATGGGCAAGTAGCGGTCTGACTCCTTTTCCTTTAGTATTACAACATGCTGGTAGTTCATCAGGCTTACCCGAATGCTGTCAACTGTCATCTCTATCATGATATGCCTCCACAATTACCGCAAAAATCATTGTACTCCATGGGATTTTGCCTGTCAATTTGTGTTGGGTAGACACCTTTCGTAAAATATCGAGGTGGTGAGTTCGTGAACACTTTAGATTGAGGGCGATTTGAAGGCGTTAGTGCAGCGTGTCAACAAAGCTTCAGTTATGGTGGAGGGTGAGATAGTTGGCAAAATCGGGCGTGGTCTGGTTGTCTTCGTGGGAGTAGCCCGGGGGGATACAGAGAAGGACGCTGGTTACCTTGCTGATAAGGTAGCTAACCTGCGGGTCTTCGCCGATGAGGCTGGCAGGTTCAATCTGTCGGTGCTGGAAACTGGTGGCGAGATTTTGATTGTCAGCCAGTTTACGCTGCTTGCTGATACACGGAAGGGACGGAGACCCAGTTTTGAGCAAGCAGCACCGCCGGAGCAGGCTGAGGTGTTGGTGGACTTTTTTATCGCTCGGGTCTGTGACATGGGGGTGAGGGTGGAAACGGGGCGTTTTCAGCAGCATATGCTGGTAGAGATACATAACGACGGTCCGGTTACGGTGATGGTGGATAGCCGGGAGAAGTTTCTGGGAAGAAGTAATCGCTAGAGCAATTAGTGTTGCTAATAATTGATAGTGTAGAGAGTCACCACAGCAGCTAGAGCAACTAGTTGCAGTTAATAATTGGCAAGTGCCAGCAGTGTTGTTGGAGTCAGCAAGTGCAGTAATAGTTGTTGGTGCAAGCAGTTGCAATAATTTTCGGGTTGTGCTAAACTTCAGGGGAAATGGGCTGTGATCAGACGCTTAAAGGGCTGGGGTATCGGCTGACACCGCAACGGATTATGGTGGTTGAGGCGCTGCATGGTGCTGACGAGCATGTCAGTGCCGAGGAAATCTATACGCAGGTTAAAGCTAGGTACCCTTATGCCAACATCTCCACTGTTTACCGGACGTTGGAGCTGCTCAAGGAATTGGGGCTGGTTACCGAGACTGATTTAGGTGATGGACGGGTGCGCTATCACCCAGCGGAAAAGGGACACCACCATCATCTCGTGTGCCACAAGTGCGGCAAAATAATCGATTTGCCTGAGTCGGCGCTATTTCACCTGGAAGAGACCTTGTCTCGTGATTACCGATTTCAGCCGGACTTGAAGCACCTGGCTATTTTTGGTGTGTGTGCTGATTGCCAGAAATAATTTCAAAGGAGGTGAGTTTTAATGATCTAACGAAGGAACATTTAATTGATATTTATTTTTTCGCCATTAATGCAATTCATTGCAATTACGAACAATGCTGATATATTTCAGATAGGGGGATTTCAATGAGAAAACGAATGCTTCTTCCGCTGATTAGTCTGCTGTTTGTGGCTAGCATGTCGCTCGTGGGCTGCGCTCCAAGTGGGGCTACAGGAACGCTGCAGTTCCATGCCAACGGTGAAGACTTCGTGCGGCAGGGCTTTGTCTCCAAGGATGGCTGGAGCATCACCTTTGACCACGTCTATGTTACTCTGGCGGATGTAACGGCTTATCAAACTGACCCGCCCTATGACCCTCATTCAGGTGCTGATATCAAAGGTAAGGTCAAGGTGAGCTTGCCTAAGACTTATACTGTGGACCTGGCTGAAGGTGGTGAGAAGGCACCGCCTATCCTGGTGGGGGAAGTGAAGAGTGCTCCTGTAGGACACTACAACGCTATCTCCTGGAGGATGGTCAAGGCATCGTCAGGTCCAGCGAACGGCTACAGCCTGGTGATAGTCGGGACAGCGGAGAAAGTAGGGCAGAGAATCGATTTTAGCATTAAGGTGGACGAGGAATATGAATATTCATGTGGCGAGTTTGTCGGTGACGTGCGCAAGGGTATAGTCCAGCAGGGCGGTACGGCAGACGTGGAGATGACCTTCCACTTCGATCATATTTTCGGTGATGCTGACACACCGCTGGATGACGAATTGAACGTTGGTGCTGTAGGTTTTGAACCTTTTGCCAGGCTGGCGCGAGATGGGAAATTGAATGTAGACCTGGTTGCTTGCCGGGCTAAAATGGCAGCGAAGGACTATCAGGCACTGGTGGATATCCTGCCGACACTGGGGCATGTCGGTGAGGGTCACTGCCACTGCCACTAGATATTCAGACTTGGAGTAACCTGGAGTTGCAATCGTGGTTAGATTGAGGTTGGTGACAGCACTTGTGTGGTTGCTCGTTATGTTGGCTCTGCCGCTGACTGCCTATGCCCATGGCGTAATAGTGGACTACATGGTAGATACCACGATTAAGATTGTAGCTAGGTATGACACTGGCGAGCCGATGGCTGGTGCCCAAGTTGTGGTGTATGCGCCTGATGACCCGGCGGTACCGTGGCTGACCGGGGTCTGTGATGAAGAGGGCTGTTTTACATTCACCCCTGATGCTTCCAAGCCGGGCATCTGGGTTGTCCAGGTGCGTAAAGCAGGACATGGTGGCATGGTTCACATTCCTGTGGGAGAGAGTGTGGCAGCGACGACAGGAGTTGGTGGTTTCAGTGTGTTGCAGATTGTCCTGATGTCGATGTGTGTAATCTGGGGGTTTGTGGGCACGGCTTTGTATTTCTCACGAAGGGGAGCCTGATGCATATACCGGATGGTATTCTGCCGGCTACAGTGTGTGCTGCCGGGTATGCTGCTGCGGCACCAGTCACCTGGTATTCGGTGCGCAGGATAAATCAGAGAGAGAATCCCCGTGCTGATATTCCCAAAGCGAGTCTGTTAACGGCTGCCTTCTTTGTTGTCTCTTGGATACACATTCCGCTACCACCTACCAGTGTCCATCTGGTGCTCAATGGGTTATTGGGTGTTGTGCTGGGTTATTTTGCCTTTCCGGCGATTTTAATCGGGTTGTTTTTTCAGGCGGTGATGTTTCAGCATGGCGGTCTGACGACTCTGGGAGTGAACGCTATCATAATGGGGCTGCCAGCTCTGGTGTCCTACTACATATTCAGGATGCGGAATATACTGGAGAAGAAGAGCCAGCTAATTACCGGTGTTTTCGGTTTTGTGGCTGGCTTTGCTGCTATCGGCATCTCGGTAGCACTGTTCCTAGTTATTTTGCTTACCAACATTCCGGCGGAACTGGATGTGGCAACGGAGCGGACGGCAATCTATACGCTGGCCTTAGCTCACCTGCCGCTAATGGTGATTGAAGGCGTCTTTACCGGGCTGGTAGCTGTCTTTCTGCAGCGGGTACGACCACAACTTCTGGATAGCATATGAAGCTCGAGCAGGATAAATATGCGTCTCTTGACTCCCCGCTGCACCGCTGGGAGCCAAGGTGCAAATTTGTCGGTCTTGTGGCTTTGATTTTTGCCTTCTCTTTCGTCCGGGAATTGAGTATGCTGCCGGCGATGATGACGGTGACTGCGGCTATCTATGCTATTTCCAGACTGCCTGTCTCCTTCTGGTTAACGCGATTACGTTATCCTTCCTTTTTTCTGCTGGTGGTAGTCCTGCTGCTGCCTTTCCTTTCAGGGCAGACTGTTATCCTGAGCCTGGGACCGCTTGGTTTGCGCCAGGAGGGGCTCATTTCGGTGATGTTGATAACTGTCAGGTTTCTCTGCATCCTGACGGTTGGCTTGGTACTATTTGGCACGGCACCATTTCTGACGACCATTAAAGCGATGCGGGCCCTGGGTCTTCCTGGTATCCTGACCGATATGGCACTCCTTGCCTTTCGCTATCTTAACGAGCTGGGTGACGATTTGCACAGGATGGAGACATCGATGAGGCTTCGAGGGTTTCGCCAGCACCGCTTAAGCAGACGGGGGCTTGGTGTCCTAGCCTGGCTGGGTGGTAGTATCCTGGTGCGTAGCTATGAGCGGTCGGAATGGGTCTACAGGGCGATGATTGTACGGGGTTATGGCAATGCTCCGCCGCCTCGGGATGAATTTCAGGTTTCTGCTGGTGATGTGGTAGCTTTGGTGGTTACATTCCTGGTGGCAATCGGATTCGTCGCTGGAGATATCCTGATATAGACATGGCAGGAGTGGCTTGATACAATGATACGAACCTGCTCGATGAAGGAAATGATGCTGCAATACGGTCAACCAGGCATGGCTGAGCCGGCGCTGTTGGTAAGTGGGCTGTGGTTCTCTTACCCAGATAAACGTGACGTTTTGCGTGACATAAACCTGAAGGTGATGCCCGGGGAGCGGGTGGGGCTGATTGGACCTAATGGTGCTGGCAAGACCACTCTGTTCCTGACGGTCTGCGGCGTGTTGAAACCGGCTTTAGGGGAGATCATGGTGCTGGGTAAGCCAGTGCTGAACGGCGACTTCTGCCCTGAGGTCGGTCTGGTGTTTCAAAATCCAGACGACCAGCTTTTCTGCCCTTCAGTGCGGGATGATGTCGCTTTTGGTCCGCAGAACATGGGGCTATCAAAGGAGGAGGTGGAGGCTAGGGTAAGGGAGGCGCTTTCAGTGGTGGGAGGACTGGAACTTGCGAGCAGAGCAGCGCACCACCTCTCCGAGGGTGAGAAACGCATGGTATCGATTGCCGGGGTGCTGGCAATGCGACCTCAACTGCTGCTGTATGATGAGCCCAGCGCTAACCTTGACATCCGTTCGCGGCGCCGACTTATCCGTGTGCTCCAGGCGTCAAAGGAGACTATCTTAATTGCCTCCCATGACTTGGAGCTGGTTCTGGAGGTGTGTAACCGTGTGGTGCTGATGGATGAGGGACGCATCATTGTTGATGGCGAGCCACGTCAGGTGATGGCTGATGACGAGTTGATGGAAGCACATGGTCAGGAGAAACCTCACTCCCTGGTGCCACACTCGGTACCTCACCCGCATTACCAGAGGTGACACGCTTTTGTCAGTGGGATGGGTGAGGAAGGCTCCTCAGTTGTGACAGACAGTGTGATTGTGTGAAAAAACGCATTAACGTTTGCGGCGGAGTTTATTTTCGAGAGTGACTGACCTTACTCGAGTTCTAGGCTGATGTCGAGGGCTTTTGCTGAGTGAGTGAGGGCTCCTATGGAGATGAAGTCAACGCCAGTCTCGGCGACAGCGCGCACTTTGTCCAGGGTGATGCCTCCAGAGGCTTCAATGGCGGTGCGCCCGCTGACTAGCTGAACAGCCTGTCGCATCTCCCCAAGCTCCATATTGTCCAGCATTATGATATCAGCTCCGGCATCGGCGGCTGCGGCAGCTTCCTGTGGTGTCTTGACTTCGATTTCGATTTTGAGCCCCGGTGGGACTTTATGCCGTGCAGTGATTACAATCTGCTTGATGCTCAGTCCCTGGCTGCGGAGTGCTGCCAGATGGTTGTCCTTGATAAGGATGCCGTCTCCGAGGTGCATGCGGTGGTTTTTACCACCCCCAGTGCGGACGGCGTACTTTTCCAGTGCTCTAAGTCCCGGGGTGGTCTTCCGGGTGTCGGTAATCTGGACGGGTAGACCTTTGACTGCCTCGACGTAGCGTGCCGTCTGTGAGGCGATGCCGCTGAGCTGCTGCAAGAAATTCAGGGCTACTCGCTCGGCTTTTAGTATGCTGGCGACCTTGCCTTCTATTCTGGCTATGATGTCTCCCGGTTTGACCTGTGTCCCGTCTTGGATGGTCACGTCCAGCTTCAATTCAGGGTCAACCTTGAGGAACACCTGTTTAGCTATGTCAATCCCAGCCAGTACTCCCTCTTCTTTGGCTATGATTATAGCTTTGCCTTGCTGTGTCTGGGGTATCAACGCTTCGGTGGTGGCATCTCCAGAGCCGAGGTCTTCCTGGAGAGCCCGGTCGATAACTTGTTCCACGGAGAGGGTATCTGGTAGTTCCATCTTCCTGTTCTGATTTTACCAGAGGCAGGGCAGGTTGGGGTAGTTTTCAAGTCATGCTTCAGGCAATACACTTCTTGGTGCATATTAATCCACTGATGTAGCCTCGACCCTTCAGGGT
>DTZC01000081.1 GCA_012961565.1 Dehalococcoidia bacterium | reverse complement strand
GTTCCCGAGGCTAAAGCCTTACAGCTACATTAGTAAACAGTCTCCCAAGTGGGCTGGTTTGACAAAACGGTGGTTTTTAGGCTAGATTGATGTTGTTGAAAACAACAATGTTCGAGTTAGAGAACTATGTGGACGTCCGTGGTGCTGCCAGGCAGATTGGTATACACGAGGAATCGTTGCGGCGGCTGCTGAGGCTGGGCACCGTGCCTGGGGTGAAAATAGGGGGGCAGTGGTTTATCAGCAAGGAGCAGCTTGCCTTGTTCATAGCCACCTATGACGTCAGGACAGGCAAGAGAAAAAAGTTTATGTAGGACTGTGTCTTGAAGCGCCGAGTTATCAGGGATATGGGGAGGGGCACCGCCGTCAGTGTGTTGCTGGCTGTGGTGGCGTTCAGTTCATCGTCCTGGGGGAGTGTCAGACCAGCGCTGGCTGACCCGGGCAAGCTGATGTGGACTATTGTCGACACACCCAGCGCGGAGAACAGGGTCATACTGGCTTCGGAGGTTAACGCTGTAGCGGTGGGGGACGATGGTAAGACGTTTTATGCTGTGGACATACCGAATAACCGGGTATATAAGTCCGCCAATGGGGGAGTGTGGTGGGACCGGGAGTTGAGTGGCAATCTGGTGGCGGATGGAGCTTCGCTGCCGGTGTGGCACCTGGCGGTGGCTCCAGATGATGTCAATTTCTTGGTTGCCATAACGGCAGACCCGTTGGCGGCTGACATTGGACCACGGGAGGTGTTTATCTCGGAGGATGGCGGGGCTAGCTGGACGGATAGTAATTTTGCAGCGGCAGTGGGTGAATATATTAGCTGTGTGGATATATCTATGGACTATGGTGGCAAGCGCGATATTGCTATCGGTACCAGGACTGGAGTAGGGACGGGCAGGGTCTATGTGCTGCAGCGGCCTGGCTTTGGCGGTTGGGCAGACCAGAATCTGCCGGCATCCGATGTGGTAGCACTGAAGTTCTCGCCGACATATGCCGGTGACAGCGCCCTGGTAGTGGTGTCAGCCACGGCTGCTGATACCCGGCTGCACCTCGGCATTCGGGACACCGCCGCCAATACCACCGCCTGGAACAGTTACGGCGGCTATCCGGTGGAGATTCGGGACACTAACTATGTAGAGACATCGCCTACCGTGGCGCAGCTTATCACTGCTGACCTGGAGCTGCCGGAAGACTTCTCAGGGCAGACGCCCAGCCTGCGTCGCTATTATGTCAGCACTGATGTTAACCCCCTGGTCTTTCCTAATGTGCAGTCGGGCGTTCACCGCATTGATGATACTGTGACTTACTGGATAAGACCGCCGGCAACAGCTCCGACGAATGGCAGGATTTCCAGCATTGCCTACTGGGGCACCTGTGATGAGGGAATACTGCTGGCGGGTGAGGTGGAGGCGGATGCAGCAACAGGCATGGTGCATATCTGGAGGACTTCGAACCCTGTAGATAGTACTCCGACCTGGCTGAAGTCGAGCAGCTATCAGTCGCCAACAGGTGGCGCTATTTCTGGTTTTGCTAATGCCCGGGTGGCGTGGAGTCCTGATGGCACCAGGGTCTACTGTGGCACCAGTTCAGCCAATCCTACAGTAGGTGGCGCAGCCTGGGCTGTGGGACAATGGCCGTTTGCCTGGACAACAGGAGCTGCCCTGGATGAATCAGCTTTCTCGGTCAGCCCCTATACGCCGGCTTATGAGAACCTGCTTGCTCTTAGTGATAAGCCCCGGGATAGTGATATCGGGAACATCTGGGTGCAGCTCGGTTTGATAGACACTCAAATCAATTTCCTCTCTGATGTTGCTGCACTGGAGGTGCCTGGGGCGGGTGAAGAGACAGCTGAAGATTACGACATACTGTATCTGGCTTCTGTCAATACCGCTGCTGGAGGTGTTGACAGCGTGTGGCGGAGCACCAGCGACCCGCTGGGCAGGACGTGGGAAAGGATATTATGCCTTGCCACTGGTGATGGCGGCACAATCCTGCGGGTTAAAGCGACGGCTTACGATGAGGATACCAGGAGCCAGGTTGTTGCCTTTGCTGACCTGGGCACAGACCTAGTGGTCTTTTCTGAAAATGAGGGGCATCTGTGGCATGTGGAGCATTTGGTCCCGGTGACCGACCTGGCTCTGGCTGCTAACAATGTTATGTATATTCTGGAGAACACGCTGGTTTACCGCTATGAATGGACCGGCTCCAACTGGCTGCAGACGCATAAAGTGGACACCCGGCTTGATTCGGGACATACCATAGCGGTGCCGCTGAAAAGTCCAGAAGGTGAAGATGAAGGGGCTGGGGACTGGGTGATAGTAGGAGAAGAAGGTCCGCCTAACGGCCTGGGCAGAGTAGCTTACGCTGATTTCTCAAAGGCAGTGGTGAAGTTCCAGCCGCCCATTGAAGAGCGGGTTGAAGTGCCCATCCCGGGCAATGCTCATGTTATTGCCGACGACCGCTTTGAGCAGAACAAGACTATATATGTTGCCACCAACGATGCCACCGGCAGGGCAGGTAAAATCTACCGCTGGAGGATAGATGAGAGCACCGAATGGGAGGAACTGGAGCCGCCGAACAATGCTTTTTATGGACTGGCGCAGCGGCATGATGTCCTCTACGGAGCGTGGCAGGAGCCGGGTCCGCCGAGACCTCCGGAGCCGCCGAACAATCCTCCGGGTGTTGACCGCACGCTGCAACCGAGGGTAAGGGTGCCGCCACCGCCAGAATGGGATGACCTGACAGTTGGGCTGCCGCTGCCACCTAATAGCGCGCGTTTCACCCGCGAGCCCAGCTCGCTGAAAGTGTCGAGCAATGATTACAACAGTCTGTGGGTAATTGATGACCGCCCTTATAATTTTGCTGCCGGGCAAGGGTGCTTATGGGAATATACCGATATTATAGCTGTTGTAGGTCCGTGGACGACGACGCCGCCGAGCGGCGGCTTTGTTCCGGTGGATCCGGTGACCGGTCGTGCCCGGGAGATAAACTTCGGCTGGCGGCAGCTCAGCTATGCTGCGGTGTATGAGCTGCAGCTTGCCAAGGACAGTGATTTCAGGATAAGGGTGCTGGTGAGTGAGAATGTGACTCCGGTGGAGCAACTGTCGCCACACTGCTTTTTCCCTGCTGGCGGGCTGGTGCCAGCACCGGCATCGGGTATTGCTGGCTGGGGGAGTCTGGAGAGCAATCATACCTACTACTGGAGGGTGAGGGCTCGGGCAGCGACAACTGGTGAGTTCATCCGCAGTCCGTGGTCAGCGACGATGTATTTCACGGTCATGGCTGGTTTACCAGTGCGGGCGAAGCAGGCACCACTGACCTTACTGGTGCCGGCTTGTGGTGCCAGAGGCATCTCCAGCAGGCCTGGATTCTCCTGGACTCCGATGCCGGGGACTACGAAGTATGAGTTCATTCTGGCTGAGGATGCTGGCTTAACCCAGGTGGTGGTGAAGACTACTGTGTCAACGACGGCTTACAACTATCCCGACAAGCTCGACCGGGGCGCTACGTATTTCTGGCAGGTGAGAGCAATTGCGCCGGTGGTTAGTGATCCGAGCTCGGTATGTAGCTTTACCGTGGTGTCTCAGGAGGAGCCTGGAGCGGTGCTCCCCGAGGGGCCCCCTTGGATACCGTTCTGGGTCTGGACGATGATTGCTATCTATGCGGCACTGATGGTTGCCATCATTACGCTGGTGATGGTAAGGTTCAGCTATGTCAGGCACGGCGCTGCTACCCAAGGTGAGGCGAGACTGTCTCCAAGTAGAGCCCAAAACCTAGTTGCCAGAGCCTGGAGCGGGATAACCATGCGAATCAGGCGGTGGCGGTATTTGAAGCGGTGGTAAACTAGAGAGCTGCCAGCATACAACGCGATATTTCAGGGTTGAGTATGGTTGTGTGTCGGTGCCGACCTCTACAGGTGCGGCTGTCGCCCACCAGCCAGAGTAGTCCCGCCCCTCCAGGGTCTGGGGGTGAGGTTAAAACCTCACCGCTACATCTATGATTGGATTCACAACAGGTTTCTTCACCCTTCAGGGAATGTCATCGAGCGTGGCTGACATTGTGGAGCAGATTGTGGTCACAGTACCAGAAGCAGGCGGATAAAGCCGAGGTGCAAGGTGAGCCAGGTGAGAACTGTGGAACCAGCTACTACGTCTAACAGCCATCCCATAACGGGATAAGCCTGGAGGACAAGGACGAACAGCACCATTCCTATGGCGGCATCAATCATGTTGAGCACTGCTCCGGCGAGTCGGAACAGGATTCCTTTAATGACCCAGGCGGCTTCGATTAGCTTCCTGGGAATGATGAATATGAGGCTCAGTATCAGGCTTATCAAACCGAAGGTGATGAAGAAGCCGAGAAAATTCTCCCAGTTGCGGCCTGGCAGGAAGGAGAGCAGGCCAGCAACCAGATGGTAGCAGAACCCGGTGATAGGTATAGCAATGAGGAGTGCCAGCAGGGCAAAGAAGCTCCTGGCAGCACCACCAGCAAGTCCACCGAGCAAGCTGAAAAACAGCAGAAGGAGTACAATCAGGTCAACCCAGTTCATCTGCAAAAATGCCCCGTTAAACAATGGCTGCTATTATACTGGATATAACATCAACAGGGAAAGGGAGAGTTAGCCTCATCTTTTGGTGGGCATTGACCGGTGCCAAGAAGAGGTGACTTATGGTAGCGCATACGGGATTCGAACCCGTGATCTCCACCTTGAGAGGGTGGTGTCCTAGGCCGCTCGACGAACGCGCCACGTTGTTGGGAATATCGGTTTTCAGG